>JAQUMS010000165.1 GCA_028717985.1 Candidatus Omnitrophota bacterium | reverse complement strand
TTTATCCTGCCGCGGCTTCGCTTCCGGAATAGTAATAATAAATTCGCCGCTTTCAACGGTCTTATTCTCCTCAACTGAAACGACCTGAGTGCCGGCGGGAACAGCCGAAGAAACAGGATTAGGCGTAGCGGCGGCTAAAACAGGATCAACAGCTTTAGCCGAAGGATCAGTCACCTGAGTAGAAACCTCAGACGCAAGCGGCTGACCGGCAACACCGGCAGCCGGTTTATTCTCAGGTTCAAGCGCTTCTTTTGGGGGCGCTTTTTTTTCTATATTTACGATAAGCCGTTTAAAGCGTAATTCCGAAAGGTTCAGGGTATTGGAAAAAATATCAATCCCGCCTCCTCCGGCAAAAACTTTTTCGGCTTTTATAAAACTTCCAATTTTAAGATCCCGGACAACAAGATTAAAAGGGAATGTGGAATGCACGGAACCAACGGTAACTTTTTCCTGAAAAAGGTTTTCCAGCTTGGAAGTTACCAGCGCTTTACCTCTGATGTTAAGGTAAACGTGGACGGCAATGACATATATGACAAAAACAACCAGTACTCCGATAAAAAAATTTCTCAGGGCTTTTATCATAAATGACCTTCTGTTAAGAAAATGTATATGCGCCTGGCAGGAGTCGAACCTGCTACCCACTGCTTAGAAGGCAGTTGCTCTATCCGAGTGAGCTACAGGCGCATTATGTTTCAATATTTCTCTTAAAAACTCCTTACCACATCCCGCTTTCAATTGTTTTTCTCGGAATCTTGCGGATATTCGCTCTTCAAACTTTTCAAAATAAAACACTTTCCATGGACGATGGAATTTAGTTGATTTAGTCTTACCTGCATTATGTTCATTTACGCGCTTGCTAATATCGGTAGTCATTCCAACATATATTCTGTTCTTATTATCCGATATCATCGCATATACATAGTACATACTTAAGCAGTTGCTCCCTGCCTGCCGGCAGGCAGGTATCCGAGTGAGCTACAGGCGCATTAATTCAAAACATTTTAATAAAGAACATACTTCTTTAGCGGCCGTCCGCCTACGTCTTAATGGCGGACGCTCTATCTCTACTTCTTTTTGGTCGGGAAGGGCGGACTTGAACCGCCGACCTCTTGCTCCCAAAGCAAGCGCTCTAGCCAAACTGAGCCACTTCCCGCACAAAGTGTTTAATTATATCAATTCTTTCGCGTGCGCTCAATATATTTCTCGATAACACCGCGAATCTTTTTCAACGCGCGGAAACGATGACTCATTGAATGTTTTATTTCTGGGCCGAGTTCGGCGAATGTTTTACCGTATGAAGGAATAACAAAAAGAGGATCATATCCGAAACCAAATTCCCCTTTCTGCTCTACCCCTATCCTGCCCCGGCATTTCCCTTCGACAACTTTTATTAATCCTGAAGGATCGGCGATCGCCACGGCGCAGGAATAATGCGCTTTACGTTTCTTGACGGGCAAGCCTTTCAGCAGTCTCAACAGTTTAAGGTTATTTTTATTGTCGTCTTTATCCTTACCCGAGAACCGCGCGGAGTAAACTCCGGGAGCGCCGCCAAGCGCCTGTACGCATAACCCCGAATCCTCACCCATAGTCAGCTTACCTGTAAACCGGGCAATCTTCATCGCTTTTATAACGGCATTTTCCTGGAAGGTTTTACCATTTTCAACAATACGGGGAACATCAGGATAATCGGCAAGCGATAGTATAGTCAGACGCAAGCCTTTTAAAATTTCTTTTATTTCTTCGAGTTTTTTCTTATTCTTTGTGGCAACGATAAGTTCCATATTTCATGCGTGTAGCGTTGGGAATACGGTGTGGCTTTTATTTTAAATGATGCCTTCCAAGATCTTTCTCTGATACGAAACAAGCTCATGTATACCTTTTTTCCCTATATCCATCAAAGCATTCATTTGCTCGGCACTAAACGGTTTGCGTTCCGCTGTTCCCTGTATCTCGATAAACTCTCCGGATCCGGTCATTACGATATTCATATCCACGTCAGCGCGGGAATCCTCTTCATACGCCAAATCAAGCATCACCTGGCCGTCAACCACGCCCACGCTCGTAGCGGCGACAAAATCACGAAGAGGAATAGTGGAAATCGTCCCGTCGCGCTTAAGTTTATTGAGCGCGTCCGCAAGCGCGATAAAACTACCGGTAATTGACGCCGTGCGGGTGCCGCCGTCTCCCTGAATAACATCGCAGTCAATCCAGATTGTCCGCTCCCCTCCCAGCTTATTCATATCGGTCACCGAACGAAGAGAACGTCCTACTAATCGCTGTATTTCATAGGTCCTGCCGGAATCCTTGTTACGCTGTATCCGGCTTTTACAAGAACGGGGAAGCATCCCGTATTCAGCCGTAACCCAGCCTTGTCCGGTATTTTTTAAAAACATGGGGACCATCGCCTCCACCGAAGCGGAACAAATCACTTTCGTATTCCCCATCTCAATAAGACATGATCCTTCGGCGAATTTCAAATAATTACGCGTGATATTTAATTTCCTTAATTGATCCTGTGCTCTTCCATCGATGCGAGACATAATAATAACCTTTCTATTTTTAGCTGATAGCTCATCGGTCATAGTAAAAAACAAGCTTTTACTATGCTCTATGACCTGCGACCTATGAGCTATGACCTAATTACGCTGAACAAATCCTATTTCTTCCTTCGCTCTTTGCTTTATATAACGCTTTATCAACCTCCGAAATAAAATCAGCTTTACTTAATCCTTTTTTATACGCGCCGACTCCTCCGCTTAATGTAATTTTAAGGTCCAGCCCGTCTTCCGCTTCAGTCAATCCCTGAGTTTCGACAACTTTGCGGATTTTATCGGCCACGAATTGGGCGCCTTCAAGATCAGTATCGGGAAGAATGATCATAAACTCATCGCCCCCGTAACGGCAAATGATATCAACGTGACGGGTATTCTCCCTCATAACCCGGGTAACCTGTTTAAGAACTTTGTCTCCCGCCGGATGGCCATACTTGTCATTACTTTGTTTGAAATGGTCTATATCAACCATGATCAAACTCAACGCATGCCCGTAACGGGAAGCACGCATGATTTCCTGTGTAAGATGTTCCTGAAAATAACGCTGGTTGAATAATTCCGTCAGAGGATCGGTAACAGCCAGCGCGCTTAACCGCTCGCAAAGACGTATATTTTCTATTTGCGCTATAGTCTGATGGGCGATCAACGAAAGATACCTGAGATCGTCTTCGGTAAAAACTTTTGTAGAAGCAAGCTTGTCGGTAACATTCATTACCCCGATAACTTTCTGTTCCACTTTAAGAGGAATAGAAATAAAAGAACCGGTCTTATATTTATCCGGGTGTATAAACTTCTCAAAACGGGGGTCCTTCTCGACGTCATTCACAAGCAGGACTTCGCCTTCTTTTGCTACCCATCCGGCAATGGCCTCCCCGACTTTAACGCGTATTTCATTTTCATCGCGTATCAGGCCCTTTGACCCCTTAACCACAAGCTCTGATTTTTCCTCATCAACCATCATCAAGGACGCCTTTTCAGCTTCCAGAAGCTGGATGACTTTGCCGGTAACGAAATCCGATAAATCTTCTATACTGAATGTGGAAGAAATTTCATTATAAATATCAAGGATGATTTCCAGTTTACCTTTTTCCCGTTCAAGCCGTTCAAGCAGCTCTTTGTTTTTAAATATAAGCGACTGTTTGTTTAATCCTCGTTCAATTACAAGCTTCAGATGGTCAACGTTAAAGGGTTTAATGATGTAGTCATACGCGCCCGCTTTTAACGCTTCAATAGCCGACGACAAACTGGCGAATCCCGTGGAAATAATACAACAGGTTTCCGGGCTTAGTTTGTTGAAGATAAGCAGAAGATCAATTCCGCCGATATCCGGCAGCATCAGATCAAGGACAATAACGTTAAAAAACTGCCTTTTCACTTCTTCTATCGCCAGCTCGCCTTTAGTAACAGAAGTCACGCCATACCCTTCATCGCTCAAAACAAGTTTTAAACTGTTATTGAGGAGTTTATCGTCTTCGACAATCAGAACTGTCTTAAGATTTTCCATTCTCCGTTCCTTTCCCCATATCTTCAAGGATACGTAAAACCTTCTCTATGTCAAAGGGTTTTCCCAGATACGTAAATGTCCCTTCACTTCTCCAGTCCTCTTTTAAACGTTCCGGCTGAGTTGCGGAAATAACTACGATACGCGTCAACGGGCTGTTTTTTTTAACCGCCCTCAAAACTTCTATCCCGTTGATATCCGCTAAACGGATATCAAGAAAAACAACCTTGAAAAAATCACGCGCCAGCTCGGCAATAGCCTTGCTCCCGCTGGTTACCCAAAAA
>JAQUMS010000164.1 GCA_028717985.1 Candidatus Omnitrophota bacterium | reverse complement strand
ATTTAAAAACCGGGAATAAGAATTCTCATACTCTTGTTTTTCAGGGATTTTGGCAGATTAGCGACGAGAATCGAATCCGGTATATTATGCGCGGAGCGCTTAATTCTTTTTTCGATTTTAGGGTCCAGGCTGAAAGCCCGACGTTATATCCTCATCAGAATAAGATACGGTATCGGGTAGGCGTTGGAATTAAAGGCAAAAAACCCTCGTTTGAGAAAATAATTATTCTTTACGGGGAGTGGAAATTCAGCCGGCAGGCGTGGATCAGTTTTGAAATGGATTATGGAGAAGGCAGGATCGAACGGCTGGAATTCGGCGCGGAAGTATATACGGGAAAGAATAACGAAGTAACGTTGTCTCTGGTTAATAGAAGAAAAGACCCCGTGGGGATCAGTATTACTATTACTCATAAATTTTTAAAAGATAATGACGGTGAAGCATTCGTGCGTTTAAGGCAGCTCTGTTCGAGTCCCGCCGTGGAAGCCGGCGTCCGTATCCCATTTTAATTTTGAAAAAAGGATAATCAATGAAAATAATAATTTTAGCAGGTGGGAAGGGAACCCGTCTGTGGCCGTTATCAAGGGAAAAACATGCCAAGCAATTCTTAAAGCTTGTTGACCAGAAAACTCTTCTTGAGGCGACGTATGAACGGGTATTAAAATTAGCCTCCGCCGGCGATATCGTTACGATTACCAATAAGGACTATTATTTTTACGTTAAAGACATCTGTGAAAAATTTTCTTCTGCTTTAGCGAAAAATATTATCTGTGAACCGGTGGGGAGGAACACCGCTCCTGCGATCGCGCTTGGGATTCAGTTTATTCTGGATAAGCTCCATGCCGGGCAGGGAGAGTCTGTTTTTATTTTTCCTTCCGACCAGGTCATCAAGCCAATGGAGAAATTCATCGCGTATATGCGTAAAGCCGCTGCTGCTGCTGAGAAAGGATATCTGGTTACTCTTGGCATTAAACCAACCAAGCCGGAGACAGGCTACGGGTATATTAAAACAGGTAAATCATTAGGCGATTGTAATGTGTGCGAAAAATTTACCGAAAAACCTAACCTGCCTACCGCGAAAAAATACCTCGCCTCAAAAAAATTTCTCTGGAATGCCGGAATCTTTGCTTTTAGGATCGACGCGTTTCTTTCCCAACTCAAGATTTTACAGCCTCAGATTTATAAGAATATCAGCAAAGGATATGATAGGGCGGTCGCTCGTTTCAACGAAATGCCGTCGATTTCCGTGGATTACGCGGTGATGGAAAAGGCGAAAAACGTGGCGGTCGTGAATATGGATGTTTTTTGGACTGACCTGGGGTCATGGGATTCTTTTTATGAGATGGGGAAGAAAGATGAAGACGGCAATGCCTTGATCGGGCACGTATATACCGTGGGCACAAAGAATTCATTGGTTTTCAGCAATAAACGGATGGTTACTACCGTGGGTATGGATGATACGATTGTCGTTGAGACTGATGATGCTGTGCTTGTCGCCTCGCGCGGCAAAACTCAGGATGTTAAAAAACTGCTTGATGAACTAAAAAAGTCTGATGCCGAGGAATTAAATGAACACACTGAATCTCATCGTCCGTGGGGCACATATAAAGTCCTGGAAAAAAGCCCCCGCTATAAGATCAAAAAAATCATGGTAAAGCCCAAGGAGACATTGAGCCTTCAGCTTCATCATCATCGCAGTGAGCATTGGGTGGTGATCAAAGGGACAGCAGAAGTTACTGTCGGCAAAAAGACGTTTTATGTCCATGAAGGAGAAAGCACGTTTGTGCCTAAATCAACCACGCATCGTCTTGCCAATCCCGGGAATGTTCCTCTTGAGATTATTGAGGTTCAGAACGGCGAGAGCGTAGTGGAATCGGATATTGTGCGATTTAAGGATAAATATAAGAGATAAATAAGCTGATGGGTTATAGCTCATGGGTGATAGGTCATAGTAAAGATTTTCCTATGAGCCATGACCTATGACCTGGAAAGAGTATATGATTCAATATCATAATCTCGGTTGCAGGAAAGATCCTGAAGATTTTCGCGATATTCCCATGGGGCTGGTGTTGCCTCCGATCCCGTTGCCCAAAAAAATCGATTACACAAAAACAATGACTCCTGTCCGGAACCAGGGCGATGAAGGGACATGCGTTGCTTTTGCCAGTGTTGTGGGAGTTAAAGAATATCAGGATACAAAAGAATATAAAAAACTGCTGGAATTATCTCCCCGTTTCGTCTATAATCTTTGCAAAAAGTTAGACGGTTCTCCCGACGAAGAAGGGACGTATCCCCGTATTGCCATGAAGGTTTTGATGAAATCCGGGGTTTGCCGTGAATCTTTCTGGCCGTATATTCCTCACCAAACGGATAAACCTCAAAAGAACGCTTCTGAGGACGCCAAACGGTATCGCATTAAAGCCTATGCTCGTCTGGCTTCCCTGCTTGAAATGAAAAGAAGCCTGGTGGTTAACGGCCCTTTTATTGCCGGGGTTGAAGTATATGAGTCCTGGTTTTCTCCTAAAGCCGGAAAAACCGGCATGATCCCAATGCCTAAAAAAGGGGAAGAACTTCAGGGCGGGCACGCTATCTGTATCACCGGATATGACGATGCAGAAAAACTTTTTAAATTCAAGAATTCCTGGGGGAGCGCGTGGGCTGATAAAGGCTATGGTTATCTGCCATTTGCTTATATCGAAAAATACTGCCTTGACGCATGGAGCGGGACGGATCTGATAGAAGACCCCGCGGCGCTGGTGAAGAGTAGGGAAAATGTGTTGAAAAGATTTGTTTAATAAAGTATTTGCCGGGGAGATAAATGGCTGCAAAAAACTATGCAGTAAAATATATTGGTCCCAAAACCGGGAAAAATTTAATTCTTGGGATTATAGTAGTTTTTGTTTATGAATTTTTTCAAAGAGAAAGAAAATGAAAAAAGCGCTGATTACCGGGATTACAGGGCAGGATGGTTCATATCTGGCGGAATTTCTTCTTGCGAAGGGATATGAAGTCCATGGGATTATTCGCAGGTCAAGCACGTTTAATACGGGAAGGATTGAGCATATTTATATTGATCCTCATACTCCTCATTCCCGGTTTTTTCTGCATTACGGTGATTTATCGGATGCGGAGCAGATAAATAATATAATTTATAATGTTCAACCGGAAGAAGTATATCATTTGGCGGCCCAGAGCCATGTGAGAGTCAGTTTTGATATCCCGGAATATACAGGAGACGTGACAGCGTTGGGTACTGCGAGGATCCTTGAAGCTATACGAAGAAGCGGGAAAAAAATAAAGTTTTACCAGGCTTCCTCCAGTGAGATGTTTGGATCCGCATTCCCCCCTCAAAATGAAAAAACCGCTTTTGAGCCGCGTAGTCCCTATGCTTGTGCTAAAGTCTATGCGTACTGGATGGCGAAGAATTACCGTGAGGGATATACTATGTTCGCTGCCAATGGTATTTTATTTAATCATGAAAGCCCCAGGCGGGGGGAGACATTTGTTACCAGAAAGATAACCCGGGCGGTTGCTGCGATCGTAGCCGGTAAACAAAAGTACCTTTATCTGGGTAATTTAAAAGCAAAGAGAGATTGGGGATTTGCTCCCGAATATGTGGAAATAATGTGGAAGATCATGCAGTTACCTAAGTCTGATGATTTTGTTTTGGGATCGGGAGAATCTCATACGGTTCAGGAATTTGTTGTGAAAGCGTTTGAATATGCGGGATTGAACTGGAAAAAATACGTCAAAATAGATCCGCGTTATTTTCGCCCTACCGAAGTCGGATATCTATTGGCAGATCCGTCGAAAATAAGAAAAAAAATTAAATGGGCCCCCAGGATTGTATTTGATGATTTGGTCAAAATAATGATTGACGCGGATTTTCGTTCATTGGGAATGAAACCTGTTGGGGATGGTGATACTATCCTTCGGGAAAAATTTTCGCACCGTTGGTGGAAAAAGGATTAATATGAGCCGCGCGCTTAAAAATAAACGAGTTCTTGTTACGGGGGGGAATGGGTTCCTGGGAGTGCATGTTGTTCGGGAATTGAAAAGAAAAGGGTATACGAAGATTTTTGTTCCTCGAAGCAAGGATTACGACCTGGTCCGTATGGACCATGTTAAAAAAGTATACCGCGATTTGAGACCTGATATTGTTATTCATTTGGCGGCTAAGGTTGGGGGAATCGGGGCCAACAGAGCGAACCCAGGGAAATTTTTTTATGATAATCTTATGATGGGCGTGCAGATGATGGAGATAGGCAGGCAGAAAGGCATAGAGAAATTTGTTGCCATAGGGACTATATGTTGTTATCCTAAGTTCACGCCTGTGCCTTTCAAAGAGAGTGATTTGTGGAACGGGTATCCTGAAGAGACTAACG
>JAQUMS010000163.1 GCA_028717985.1 Candidatus Omnitrophota bacterium | reverse complement strand
CTTTCGATACGGGATTCCCGCATTTCAACGGTAACATTATTCTTGAAAACCGCCACATTATTCTGATAATCAACTTCCAGAGGCCCATCACAGTTTATGACAATTTCGTTCCCATCCACAGACTGCCGTTTTTCAGAAGACGCCGGATCAATAGTAACGCGGACATCTTTTTCGAGATTAAATTTATTTAAATCGGGCCTGCCGGTCGCGCCTTGAGCAACACTGGTAATATTACCCTTTTCTAGATTAACCACGTCTTTTGTTTCAATCAACTGTTTTTTTCTGTCCCAATCCATGGAATCGGTAGTCAACTTCGCTCCGGAGTCAGTGGTAATGACAACATTCTTTTCCAGATGCACCGTTTCTTGGGTTTTATCGAAATTCCCTTTGTCGGCGCTGAGACGTACCTTTTCCGTATCGGTATAAAGATTCCCTTGTATATCATTCAGCCGGATCGTGCTGTCGGACATATCCGCGGATTTTCCGGTCATATCCCAATTCCTTTTGCCTTTTTCTCCAAATCCCGCGACTGAGAAATCCTTTATTTCCTGCTGTGGATCCTGGGAACTTTCAGATGCCGCGGTGGAAACCACGGGAATAAAAATCCCCGCAGTCAACAAAAACACCGCGCACAGCCTGATGATCGCAGAATTTGTATAGTTATACGTCATATAAGTGTACCGCATCGCGCCATTTGTCCTGCGATTTAAGTATTAATTCAACAACTTCACGTACTGCGCCCCTGCCGCCTGAACGTGACGTCACGTAGGCCGCCGCTTCTTTAATTTCGGCGCACGCGTTTAAAACAGCAACAGGAAACCCCACGCGCTTCATCATGCATAAATCAACCAAATCATCCCCGATAAAACACATTTCATCCGGAGAAACATGATATTTTTTCATAACCGGCTCCAGGACATCGCTTTTAGGGGATACATCAGCGAATACTTCCGCCACCTGCATGTCGCGGGCCCGCGGGACAATAGCCCGTGAACGTTTAGCGGTTATCAAAATTGACGGGATACCGCATTTTTTCATCAGATAAACACCCATTCCGTCATGCACGTCAAAGAATTTTGAATCCCGCCCTTTTGAGTCATAAATGATCCTGCCGTCGGTTAAAACCCCGTCGACATCCAGGAGAAGCAGTTTTATTTTTTTAGCTTTTTCAATAATCTGGGGGTCCATATTTTTTAAAATCAGTTCTTAGGCTCCTGAGTTGTTAAGCCCTTACGTACACACAATTCCTGAGTTGTATAGGAACTCAAGAGCTTATGAGCTTACCAGCTAAACCAGGCCGGCTTTCAATAAATCCTGAACATCAAGCAATCCGACCGGACGGTATTTCCCGTCTACAACCGGGACTTCGTCAATTTTTTTATCCTGCAAAATACGCATTGCTTCAGCGGCAAGTTTGTCTTTATTGATAGCCAACGGATTAACGGTCATTACGCTTTTAATCCTGCGCCGCATGAGATCGGGATCTGTTTCTATGTGCCGCCTTAAATCCCCGTCCGTAAAAATGCCCATGAGCTTCCCGTTCTTATTAACGATCGAAGCCGCGCCCGCGCGCGACTGCGTGATTTTCAACAAAACATCCGACACTGTCATTTCCCCGTCAACAACTGGATTATGTTTACCTGACCTCATAATATCTTCAACTTTCAAAATAAGCCGCCTTCCAAGAGCCCCGCCGGGATGAAAAAAAGCAAAGTCGCTTTTTTTAAACCCTTTGATCTCAAGAAGACAAACTGCCAGCGCGTCGGTCATTGCAAGCGTTGCCGTCGTGGACGCCGTAGGCGCAAGATTCAAAGGACACGCTTCTTTTTTCACGGAAATATCCAGAACGACATCGCTGTATTTTGCAAGAATGGAATTTTTGTTGCCGGTCAGGCCGATAACACTCGCGCCTATCTTTTTCATCAAAGGAAGTAAATGGCGCAATTCCTCGCTGTTGCCGCTGTTTGAAATAATAACAACGGCATCCTCCGCGACCACCCGGCCTAAATCACCATGGACTGCTTCCGCGGAATGTAAAAACAAGCTCGGGGTTCCCGTTGACGCCAACGTAGCCGAAAACTTCTGGGCGATAATGCCGGTTTTGCCCATCCCGCTTACAACTACCCTGCCTTTCGTATCCGCAAGAATATCTACAGCCTGCTGAAAATTTTTTCCGATCCTTGATCTCAACGAAAGAACAGCCTCAGCCTCAATTTCTAAAACTTCACGCGCGCGTTTTACCGCCTGTATACGCATATATATCCTTTTTTATTTCAGGGTTTTCTCAATCCTTGTAACCTGAGCCAGCACCTGTTTCAATTCTTTCAAGCTGATCATATTAGGCCCATCGCACGGCGCCATATCCGGATTGGGATGAACTTCCAAAAAGAGAGCGTCACAACCAAACGCCACCGCCGCGCGGGACAAGGCCGAAACGAACTCCCGCTGCCCGCCGGAACACGTGCCTTTTCCTCCCGGCAATTGTACGCTGTGAGTAGCGTCAAAAACAACCGGATACCCAAAACCGCGCATTATACCCAGGCTCCGGAAATCAACCACCAGATTATTATACCCAAACGAAACTCCCCGTTCGGTAAGAATAAGCGACGTATTACCGGCAGATTCAGCTTTTTTAATAATAGGCTGCATATCCCAGGGAGCAAGAAACTGCCCTTTCTTGATATTCACCACTTTTCCCGTATACGCCGCCTGAACGATAATATCCGTTTGACGGCATAGAAAAGCGGGTATCTGGATAATATCAAGAATTTCCTGGGCTTCAACAAGTTCACGGGAACAATGCACATCGCTCAAAACAGGAACATGAAACGTCTTTTTCACTTTGTTCAAAATCCGCAGCCCCTGTTCCAGCCCCGGGCCGCGAAAAGAATCGCGGGACATCCGGTTTGCTTTGTCGTAGCTGGACTTAAAAATAAAAGGCACGCCGGCATCAGAGGCTATGCGTTTAATTTTTCCGGCAGTTTCAAGGCATGATTTTTCCGATTCGATAACACACGGCCCGGCGATAAGAACAAGGGGATGCCCGCCCCCGATACGAATTTTTCCTACATTAACCGTTTTCATGTTTTTGCAAGTAGTCTTTCAACGCCGCCAGATCATCAGGAGTATCAACTCCTATTGTATCATGTTTGGTTTCAATAACTTTGATCCTATATCCTTCTTTAAGGACCCGCAATTGCTCCAAACATTCTACTTTTTCCAAATCCGCCTGGGCGAGGTTTTTATAAATAAACAAGAAATCTTTTGTATACCCGTATAATCCGATATGTTTGTAATACACGGGGGAATGAACGTCGGAATTCATCGCGTGGAATGGGATGGGCGCCCGGGAAAAATACAAAGCGAAATTATTTTTATCCACCACCACTTTCACCACATGAGGATCCTGTATGTCATCTGTATTTTCTATCTTTTTCATAAGAGTCGCCATCGTGAGACCCGGATTATTCAACAGGGTGAGAGCAACATTATCGATCATAGTCGGATGAATCAAAGGTTCATCCCCTTGGATATTAATGACTATTTTTACATCCAACGGATTCACTACCTCAACAATCCTGTCGGTCCCTGAGACATGGCCTTTCGCGGTTAAAACAACTTTTGCGCCGAAAGCCTTCGCGGCCTCAACAACTCGTTCATCATCACAGGCGATAATCAGATCATCTAAAACCAATGATTGCTTGGCCCTCTCCCACACATGCTGGATCATAGGTTTGCCGCCTATATCAACCAGCACCTTTCCCTGGAACCTCGTAGAAGAATATCTCGCCGGTATTACTCCGATAACATCCATATAATTCTCTCCGCTTTTGGTGATGCCCCCATTACGCCCGTAAGCCGCGCTTCACCGCTTCCCGGGAAATCCGCTCAATTAACTCATTACAGGTGATAACAGCGGTACCCACTTTTCCGACTACGATGCCTGCCGCGACATTTGAAATATACGCGGAAGACAATTTATCAGCACCCGCGCACAACCCCATAGTAAATGTGGAAATTACCGTATCCCCCGCGCCGGACACATCAAAAACCTCTTGAGCGAACGTGGGAATATGCGTTATCCGCCCGTTCTTTTCAAACAACCGCATACCCTGTTCACCGAGCGTAACCAAAATAGAATCAAGATTCAGGTATTCCAGTATCTGCCCGGCCGCAAGGTCTATATCCGCGTCGGTTTTAAGCTTATATTCATTTATTTTAAATCGGTTAGTCGTATCTTTTATTTTAAGGTTTTTCACCGCATTCTCAAGTTCTTTCTTATTAGGGGTCATTGAGGTAAATTTACGGTAATATTGGAAATGCTCTTCCTTGGGGTCAACCGTAATAATCTTTTTTTTAGCCAGTGCCAACGAAACCAGGTGTTCAA
>JAQUMS010000162.1 GCA_028717985.1 Candidatus Omnitrophota bacterium | reverse complement strand
TTTCGGGATCACGTACGGGTTGACGTCTTTCGGCCTTGCCAGGGATATCGGCGTTTCTTTTGATGACGCTCAGGCGATTATCGATACATATTTCACGCGGTATCCGAAAGTAAAGGATTATATTCAGGAGCAGATCCATAAGGCTGAAAAAGACGGTTTTGTTACCACGATACTTGGAAGGCGGCGGTATATTCCTGATATCGGAAGTAAGAATCAGGGGGTCCGTCAGCTCGCGCAGCGCCAGGCGGTCAATACCCCGATTCAGGGGTCGGCAAGCGATTTGATCAAAGCGGCCATGGTAAAAATAAACGAAGAATTCAAAAAACGGAAAATTCAGACGGAAATGATACTTCAGATTCATGATGAGTTGTTGTTTAATGTTCCGAAACGGGAATTAAAGAGCATCGTTTCTCTGGTTAAAGAAATCATGGAGCACGTGTGGTCACTTGATGTTCCCATCAAAATCGACATTGAGGCCGGGAAAAACTGGCTGGAAATGGAGAAAGTGAGCGTTTAAATGAAAATAGCTATATGTGCCAGTGAAGTAGTTCCGTTCGCAAAAACCGGTGGATTAGCCGACGTTGCGGGTGCGCTTCCTTTGGCGCTTGAGAAAAAAGGTGTTGAGGTGGTTGTCGTTATGCCTGCGTACGCCTGTGTTAAGAAGGCAAAAAAGGCGAAATTTAAAAAGGTTTTGGCCGATGTTTCATGCGCGTTTATCGGTAAAAAAATCCCCGTTTATTTTATCGAGAAAGAAGAATATTTTGACAGGGACAACTTGTATACCACAAAAACCGGCGATTATCCCGATAATCTTGACCGGTTCTCATATTTCTCAAAAAGGGCGCTTTCCGTGTTGAAAGAGATTGGTTTTCAGGCGGATTGTGTTCATTGCCACGATTGGCAGACGGCTTTGATCCCGGTTTACCTGAAAACGATTTGTGCCGGCGATCCGTTTTTTCAGCACATGAAAAGCGTGTTTACGATCCATAATATCGGGTACCAGGGTTTATTCCTGAAAGAAGAATTTCCCAAGACGGGCCTTGACTGGAATTTGTTTTCCATGGAAACCCTCGAATTTTTCAACAAAGTGAATATTCTCAAGGGAGGGATTGTTTTTTCCGATGTTATTAATACGGTCAGCCCGACGTATAGCAGGGAGATCCAGACAAAAGAATTCGGCTTCGGACTTGAAGGCGTGTTGCAAAAACGCCGTGATTCTTTGTTCGGTATCCTCAACGGTCTTGATTATGATATTTGGAATCCGGCAACCGATGAATATATAGCCAAGCGTTATTCCGCGGACAAAGCTGAAGAAAAGAGCAGGAATAAAGCGTATCTTCAGAAAACGTGCGGGCTTCCCGTTAAAGATACCACTCCGCTTGTCGGTATCGTTTCCCGTTTGGCCCAGCAGAAGGGGTTTGATATCATAGCCGAGGCTATTGATGATATGTGCCGGATGGATATTCAGCTGGTTATTCTCGGGGCTGGCGATGCGAAATATCAGCAGGTGCTGGAACAGATGATGAAAAAATACCCGAAGATCATTTCTCTTAACCTCGGGTTTAACGATCCTTTGGCACATGCTATTTACGCGGGGTCCGATCTTTTTCTCATGCCGTCGCATTATGAACCATGCGGACTGGGACAGATGATCAGTTTCCGTTACGGGACCATTCCTCTTGTGTTCAGAACCGGGGGGTTGGCCGATACGGTAACGGAAGACAATGGATTTATATTTGACGAATATTCTAAAGAGGCTTTGGTTTCGACAATAAAGAAAGCGGTTGTGTTATTTAAAGATAAAAAGAAATGGCCGCGTATTGTACGCAATGCGATGAATGAGAATTTTTCCTGGGATATCGCGGCGGAGAAATATAGAGATTTATATAATAAAGTTCATAGCTTATAGGTCATAGCTCATAGGTTAAAAAGAGAATTATATAAAATTATCTTTCTAAGATCAAAGAACTAAGAGCTCAATAATTATGCAGAAAAAACTGTCGCCGCGTGCAATCGTTATAGGTATTACAGGAGGGGTCGGGAGCGGTAAATCGACTGTGGCGAAGATGTTCAAAGCCAGTGGTGCGATTGTTATAGATGCGGATGCCGTGGGTCACCGGGTGATTAAAAAAAACTCACCGGAATACCGTAAAATTGTGAAGGCGTTTGGAATCGGCGTCCTTCAAAGCAATAAGGAGATCGACAGGCCGAAACTGGCCGGTATCGTTTTTAAGGATAAAAGAGCATTGGCGGTCCTTAATTCGATCACACATCCGGCCATACTAAAATTGATACGTCAACGTATTAAAATGGCGGGCCCGAAGCCGGTAATTGTTGATGCTCCTCTTTTAATGGAAACGGGATTAGATTCAGCGGTGGATTGGGTCGTGTTGGTAAAGGCGTCGTTGAAAAACAGGTTCGTAAGAATTCAGAAATCACGAAAGGGGCTGAAAAAGGACATCATCCGTCGTATCCATAGCCAGATGCCGGAACGGGAAAAGGCCGGGCAGGCGGATTTTATCATACATAACAACGGAACACTCGAGGAAACGAGAAAACAGGTTGAACAATTAAGGAGGTTGTGGTGGAGAAAGTAGACATTGGATTATTGAAAGAAATGAAAATTACCGAATTGAATAAATTTGCCAGAGAATTAAATGTGAATGGCCTTGTCGGTTTGCGCAAACAGGATCTTATTTTTAAGATCTTACAGGCTCAGGCTGAAAAAGAAGGGCTGATGTTTGGAGAGGGTATCCTGGAAATATTGCCGGAAGGTTTTGGATTTTTGCGCTCTCCGAATTATAATTATCTCCCGTGCCCGGATGATATTTACGTGTCTCCTTCTCAAATACGAAAGTTCGAGCTTCGCACCGGCGACACGGTAAGCGGTCAGATTCGCCCTCCGAAAGAAGGAGAAAAGTATTTCGCCCTTCTCAAAGTCGAAGCGGTTAATTTTGAAAAGCCGGAAGACGGTAAAGATAAAGTTTTATTCGATAACTTGACACCCGTGTATCCTCATGAGCGTTTTATGATAGAATCGGACCCTAAAGAGGTGTCGACCCGTATTATGAGCCTTTTAACTCCTATGGGTAAAGGTCAGCGCGGATTGATAGTTGCTCAGCCGTACAGCGGGAAAACGGTTTTACTGCAAAAGCTTGCCAACGGTATCACCAAAAATCATTCGGACGTGATTTTGATCGTGCTCCTGATAGATGAACGCCCTGAAGAAGTTACTGATATGCAGCGGAACGTCAAGGGTGAAGTTATATCTTCGACTTTTGATGAGCCCCCCGAAAGGCATATTCAGGTCGCGGAAATCGTGCTTGAAAAAGCCAGAAGGCTGGTAGAGCATAAAAAAGACGTGGTTATTCTCCTGGACAGTATTACCAGGCTTGCGAGGGCGTATAACTCTGTGGTTCCTCATAGCGGTAAAGTTCTTTCAGGCGGTATCGATTCAAATGCCCTGCAGAAACCAAAACGGTTTTTTGGGGCAGCGCGCGCTACCGAAGAAGGCGGAAGCCTTACCATTATCGCTACCGCGTTAGTCGATACCGGGAGCCGTATGGATGAAGTCATTTTTGAAGAGTTTAAAGGTACGGGTAACATGGAACTACAGCTTGATCGTAACCTGTTCCAGCGCAGAATATATCCGGCTATAGATATCAAGCGTTCAAATACCCGGCATGAAGAACTTCTTGTTAAGTCGGATGAACTTCAGAAAGTCTGGCTGCTCAGAAAAGCGCTGAATGAATTAAATAACGTCGAAGCAATGGAGTTGATTATTGAAAAGCTGCTTAAAACAAAAAACAATGAGGAGTTTTTAAATAGCATGAATACTGCGTAATGTCATGTCTGCCGGCAGGCAGGATTCATAGCTCTTAGCTTTTTGCTCTTGGGCCTTTAGAAAAATAAAAACCAACAAAAACAAAAAACAAGCAACAATTAATCAAGAAAGGGGAATATCATGAAAGAGAAAACACATCCGGTTTACAAAGACACGACTATCGTGTGCGCCTGCGGCGAAACAATTCACACCCGTTCCACAAAACAGAGCATCAGGGTTGATCTGTGTTCCAAATGCCATCCGTTTTTTACGGGAAAACAGAAATTCGTTGATTCCGCCGGGCGTGTCGACAAATTTATAAAAAAATACGGCAAGAAAAAATAAACTTTTATGATCGAGCAATTGCGTAAACTTGAAGCGCGCTACGAAGAGATCGAGCATCTTTTAGGTCAGCAGGAAACTCTTTCCGACAGCGCAAGCTATAATAAGCTTGCCAAGGAATTATCCGACCTTAAAGAGCCGGTTTTTTTATTCAGGGATTTTAAAAAACTTGAACAGGAAATCGGCGGTCTTGAACATTTACTGCGAGAGAAACATGATGCTGATTTTACTGAAATGGCG
>JAQUMS010000161.1 GCA_028717985.1 Candidatus Omnitrophota bacterium | reverse complement strand
TTCACGATCAGTTACCGCACGGTCATTACCGCTGTAAGATGATTTATAAATTTTTATATCCGCAAACTTGCCTCGGGCTTCTTCTTCAGTCAATCCCACATGCGCAAGTTCAGGATAGGTAAAAGTACACCACGGCACGGTACTATAATCAACTTTTCGCTTGAAAGGAAGCAATGCATTTCCTACGGCAATAACTGCCTGATATTCAGCCATATGACTGAATAAATACGGACCGACTACATCGCCGCAACTATAGATAGTATGAGCGGTAGTTCTTAATGAGTTATCAACCTTTATCCCTTTGTTGGAATATTTAACTCCCGCCTTTTCAAGGTCTAATCCAGCGACATTAGGCGCGCGACCTACCGCGACAAATACCTTTTCCGTTTGTATTGTTGACTCATTTTTATCTTTATCTTCTAAAGTTATACCTATCCCATTATTTTCTTTAGAAAATTTAACTGCTTTTTTGCCAAGGTGTATTTTCACGCCTTCTTTTACAAGAGTATTAGCAACCACGTCGGCAATTTCTTTATCCTCACGGAAAAGAATGCTGTCAGCCATCTCAATAATGGACACCTCCACACCCAGCATCGAGAGTGCCTGTGAAATCTCAACCCCTATAGGACCTCCGCCTAACACTGCGATAGATTTAGGCAAAACCTGCAAATCAAAAATGTTCTCGTTGGTTAAATATCCAACATCCTTTAGCCCATCTATAGCAGGAACCAACGGATGAGACCCCGTACAAATGATAAAACGCTTGGACGAAAAATTTTTCCCGTCGAGCTCAATCATATGGCTGTCAATAAATTTAGTATTGCCGAACAACACTTTAATTCCCCGCTTTTCAAAAACCTCCGGAGGATGATGCGTGCTTATTTCTTTTACCACATCCCGCACATGAGCCATCACGCCATCCGAACTGCATTGCACATCAGCGCCAATACCAAATTCTTCAGCTCTCCCAAAAAGAGAAAATACCTGCGCTGATTTAAGAAGGGCCTTTGAAGGAATGCAACCGTACCACGTACAATCACCACCTAATCTATTTTTTTCAATCAAAGCCGTTTTTGCGCCTAACGCGGCTGTGCCTGTTGCCGCAACTAACCCGGCGGCCCCGCCTCCGATAACTATCACATCATAATCATATTTCTTCATCTTTTCCTCAAATTCAGTGCGGAGATAGTACAAACCAAAACCACTCCCGGAGTGGCAGTACTTTTGATTAATTATGAAACATATTTAACCAGTGCTCCCTGACAACTCGATCCTGCTCCTGCAGTACAACAATAGCAATGGTTTTCAAAAATTATCTCCTTGCCTTCTATATCTGAAAGCCCCCCCCCTCTAATCTCCATTATTTTACCGGCGCTATCTCGCATACTCAATCCCAATGACTGGTTAAAATCACAATCATAGAGTATGCCATCCCATCCTACACTTACAAGATTACGGCACATAATATCTGCCGCCACGTCCCGATTGAAATTATTAATCAAAAGCTTCATATATTCGTCAAAATCACCCCTGACTTCCAAATAATGTTTGAATCTATTGATGGGCGCGTTAACAATAGTGATCAGGTGATTAAAAACCACGCCGTATTTTTCAAGGTTCTGCCGATAATCTTTCTCCAAAACGTCCTGCTTCCCGGGCAAAAATCCTCCCCCGGGATTATACACGAGATCTATTTCCAGTTTTTTGTCTTTACCATACCCACAATCATTAAGCAGATTAAGCGCTCGGATACTCTTATCAAAAACACCTTGTCCTCTTTGTTTATCCACATTCTCTTTCGTATAACAAGGCATTGAGCAAAAAAGCTTAACAGTATTATTCCTATAAAATTCCGGCAACCACTCCATACCCGGTTCACATAAAACCGTGAGGTTGCTTCTGACAATAATCTTTTCCGTAAACAACCTGGCTTTTTCTATGAAATACCGGAAATCCGGGTTCAATTCCGGGCATCCGCCTGTTATATCAAGCATCAAACCTTTTGACCCAGAAAGAAAACGGATAACATCATCCATAACCCTGCGTGGCATTATGTTTTTTCCTTCCGGGCCGGCGTTCACATGACAATGCACGCATCTTTGATTACACGTATCCCCGAGATTAACCTGCACAATACCAAGAGTTTTTCTCTTAATTAATGTTCTGTCTATTGAAAGAATCGCAGTTTTAAAATCCCCTGCCATAATAATGTCCTTTTTTCTTTAAACTTTTGTAAATAACCGGGATTACAATGACTAAAAGCAAAGCTACAAACGCCATTATAAACTTAAACGAAAGTATATCTTTGAAACTCCGGAGCTCCCCTAACGCTCCGCCAAAAAATGCAGATATTATCACTCCCGGAATTAACCCCACAAATGTGGCAAAAAAATAATCCCTGAATTTAATCTTAGAAAGCCCGCTCGCGTAATTAAGCACTTCATACGGAACCAAAGGGATAACCCGGAAAAAAAGAATAGTTGTAAACCCTCTCTTTTCTAAAAGATCATCCAAGTCTTTAAATTTACCCCGCATAATTTTCTCAACAAGAACTCTACCGAATAATCGGGAAAGAAAAAAAGTACCGCTGGTACCGATGACCGCTCCCATCATCAAAAAAATTGCCCCCCAGATTTTTCCGAAAACAAGCCCGGCAGATAATGAAAGCAGCGCTATAGGGGGAACTATTAAAATAGTATTGAGCGCATACGCTAAACAATAGACAACAGGAGCCCACAGACCAAACCCTTGGATGTAATCTCTAATCGTGGCAGGGGTTATCGCCTTAAGATTAACGCACCGGCACTGGGCAATCCACCAAACGGCGAAAAATGCTATAATGACTACTAAAATTCCAACTATATTTTTAATGCCTTTCTTGTCCACAGCGCGGCCTGTTTATTTTTCATCAGATCTCGTGTAAGACGACTCAACCCGGAGAGATCATCCACATCGTACCATGTATTGAGGAAAGCGGCTTTTTTTTCAAGCCTCCGGGCGTTTTTAACTGTATCCTCAAGTGTTGTTTTAGAACTCCATTGTACCCTCTTAAATATTTCAAGGCAAGGTTCCTTAAGTCCAATTAAATAATATCCACCGTCATAACTGGGTCCTAAAACTATATCATTTTCATCTAATTGCTTGAACGCATCTTTAATATACATTGCGGGTAAATTCGGAGAATCAGAACCTATAATTATTACCTTTTCATAATTCAGTCCCTTGGCATACTTAAACGCATCATACATCTTCTCCCCAAGATCCCGTCCTTTCTGCTTATAAAAAATGAAATCCCGGGCAATTGTTTTCAAGTATCGGGGTTCCGACACGGATGATTCATAAGCCAACACCATATCAAAACATTGTATGGCCCTAACAAGCTTAAAAGTATCTTTCAGAAATGCCTTATATAATTTCACACACGTATCCTGGGATAAATCACTCTGCAGGCGTGTTTTAACTTCACCGCCTTGCGGCTCCTTGGCGAAAACAATAAGGCAATCTTTCATCTGATATCTTCATACAATTGTTTTATTTTATTCAAAGGCATCCTGAACCAAAACAATACAATAATCCGGCTAAAAAACAGTACGGTTTTAATGACACCTTTTTTCTCCCATCTTCTTGCTGAAACCAAGATTGTATCGGGTAAAACAACGGTCTTGCCGTACGAACGCAGTTTATGAGTAAAAAGAACGTCTTCCATTATGGGAACTTCGGGAAAACCTCCAATCTTTAAAAATGTTTCTTTTTTAACGAATATTCCCTGGTCTCCATAGAATTCACGCGTCATTCGTGCTCTTATATTTCCTTGCCATTCGATCAATCTATAGACATGGGCTTTATGGTCTATTTTCTGAGTGAGACAACCGCCACTATACCCTTCACTAATTATCTTTTTCTCAATCGACTTCAGAGTACCCGAAGAGACAACAGTATCCGCGTGTAAAAATAACAGGATATCATTTTGCGCCCGGATTGCCCCGTAATTCATCTGTAGCGCGCGCCCTTTTCCAACACAGAATACTTTTCCGTAGCGCCGCGCTATATCGATACTTTGATCAGTACTTCCGCCATCCGCGAAAATTAGCTCGGCATTCCGGGAAAGACCGTGTAAATCAGCCGACATTTTAACAAGCATGAGTTCTTCGTTGTATAGAGGAATAATAATACTAAGCATTTTTATTTTTCAAAAAGGCTGAGATACTTCCCGTACCCATCTTTCACTAAATCATCCTTAGGAATAAAACGAAGCGCGGCTGAATTCATGCAATACCGCAGCCCCGTAGGCGCTGGGCCATCATTAAAAAGATGTCCAAGATGAGAATTACCCTGTTTGCTTCTAATTTCTATTCTTTTCATAAAAAAAGTGTTGTCCTGTTTTTCCACGATATTTTCCGGCTCAAGAGGCTTTGTAAAACTAGGCCACCCG
>JAQUMS010000160.1 GCA_028717985.1 Candidatus Omnitrophota bacterium | reverse complement strand
CATGCCGTTCCCTCAGTATTTGAAAGAAATATTCCCGAAGTGATGATGAGTTTTGCGGATAAAGGGGATGAGATATTTTTGCGATATATGACTCCAGATACGCGAAAAGAATTTGGGGCTTTCATCAAGCAAATTTCCGCTTCTGTTTTTGAAACTCCCCGGGATGATAATCAAACAGTCATAGATTTATTTGATATGCTGCCTCAGGAGTTTACCTCCTTTTTTAGTGCAGGTTGGGAGAATAATACTATCCCTGCTCATAGGGCACTTTCTTTTCTCGCGGACGAAGTGTACATCCCTTTACGTTCCGCGGGATTTTCTTCTTCTGAAGCGTTGTCTTTGATATTCAAGCTGACACAAAACAATGATTTTATCAGATGGTCCCGTTTCGCGAATGAAAAAAATAAACGGAATATTTTTAATTTAATTGAATTTTTATCAGACTTCAACGCTGTGAAAAATATATTTTCCGTTTCGGATAATACTTTAACCGACGCGCTGGAGTCTTTATGGAAAGACAAGAAAGAAGTGCCGGCGGAATCCGTGTATAGGATGCCTCAGCAATACCGTGATTTCGCGAAAGATTTATACGCGGCGGTAAAGACCGATCAGCGGTTGTCACGGCGGGGGATCAAAACAAAAGGAATATTGCTTTTGAGCAGGAAATTTCCGGCGGCAATCTACAGGGCGCAGGGAACAGCAAAAATAACCGTAGTTTATGTGTTTGAAGATACTTTTCTTAATGAAAGTGAAAAGGAAGAAATCCGGAAAGTTACCAGTGAGTTGACGGATGCTTTAGTGTTAAAATCGGCACTACCTGTTCTTTCTTCGGACGATGCTGTTACGGAAAATGATATATCGGGAGTTCAGTCGTTTGTAAGCGATATTACCTGGATGGTTGCTGTCGAATACCAGGAACAGCTTAACGGAGAACTCGAGCCCGGTTTATTTGACTGGGAATACGCGTCCGAAGAGAACGCTTCTGAAAATGGATACCTCAAGGAATTTTTCGCCAATCCGCATTATATGCGGGAATCCTTTTCCGATACCTATACGCCTTTTAACGTTTTATCGGCCCAGGCGCGGGAAAAATCAGGTGATGATAAAGAATGGTTTAATATAATTATACCTCCGGCATGGAAAAAATTTGCGAAAGTTATTTTTCGTGCTATTCCTCAGGATTTAAACCTGAGTGCCCCCGGGGAAAACGCACAAATTCGTTTTATCCTTTACGATCCCGCAGTCAGGATCACGTATGAAAGTTCACGGAACAAGCAAACAATCACGATGCATTTTACGGCGGTTTACAAGGGGAAGGTTTTATCTCCTCGAGAACAGCATAGACTTGAACAATTGCTTACGGCAGGGGAGAATGCGCACCCGGGATTTTTGTCCGCGGTTACGTCCTGTTTTGCCGCTTCTCTCCCCGGGAAAACACAGGCCATGCCTGTTTTTAAGATTGTTTTTTCCGCTGTAAGCGAAGAAGAGTTTGTTTCCGTATCGCAAAGCGAAGAATTCCGTTCTCTGAAGTCCCGGGATATATTCGGATGGAAGCAGCGAGGTGGATATGCCGAAACCATAACCGGGGAGAACGCGCCCAAAGGCAATCGTAATACAAAAGACCATGCCGCGGCATTAAATATGTATTCCATGATCAACCGGCATATCCTGATCGCGGGAAGCAAAGATGAATACACGGATTTTATCGGAAGTTTATCAGATGTCCGGCCGTCCGCAGATGGAGGAAACGGTATCTCAACTTCTCGTTTTGCGGCCTGTTATCTTTCCCGCGACGAAAAATATAACAGTGAGCGTGTTATCGAAGCGGTTAAAGCGTTATATAATGCCGGAGCTGATTTAAGTTATACCTCCATGCGTTCGACCAAGCAGGGGAAGAGGCTGTATAAAGCGGGATGCAGGCATTGTGATTCATGGGCGGATACTTTACAGGCAGCCGGAGTTGACTACAGCCTATTCAGGCAGCAAACGGATTGGACGGATGAACAGATTATTCGAGCGATACAAGAATTGTATAGCCAAAAAGTTGATCTAAGCGCCCGGGCCGCGAGCATGTCTCATGAAATCAGCGATCTTTATAAAGCGGCTGTCCGCCATTTCGGCACATGGAAATCGGCACTTAAAGCCGCGGGGCTTAATTATTCCCGGATCCGCAGGCAAAAAGAATGGAGTCCCGAAAAAGTCATCGGGATAATCCGCAGATTAAATAATATACATTCGCATTATATTCAGGATACCCGCAAAGATTTATATATGGCGGCGTTACGTTACTTCGGTACCTGGAAAGCCGCGGTGACTGCCGCCGGATTACAGGATGAATATGATAGCTTGAATTCTGAAAATGAACAGATACAAGAAGAGATCATCCCGGTGATACATGATGATCCCGTAACCTTGATGACGGATTATTACCGGCGGAATCTGCAGCCATTGATTTTAACGGCAATTCAGCAGGCGGACCGCATTAATCTCATACAGTCTGCATTCCGCGAGGAACAAAAATTAAAAGAGGAAAGAGAAATTTCCCGGAGAATTATATCTTTATTGACAGCGGTAACATACTGGCAGGCGGGGTCGTTAATAGTATTATTTGAATATCAGAGAGCGTTGCATCGGGAACGGAAAATAAGTATGCCGAATCACGAATATATAATTAAACATATTGTGCGGTTATATGCTCAAGGAGAAAGCATGTACAGGAATGACGTGAAAAAGTTTTCCCCGGAATTAGTCACGGCAGGTTCCAGAATTTTCGGTTCATGGGAAAAAGCGCTTGCGGCCGCGGGAATTCCGTATGCGTCTTTACAGAATGAAAAATATCTTCGCGGTTTGATAGATCATATGCAAATCGGTATCAGTTCCCGGAAAACGATCATAACGCATGTCCTTTCACTGCGTGAATCCGGTGAAAAACTTGATGCGGTCCATATCCGGAAAACACACAACGCCTTGTTTTGGGCTGTGTTGA
This sequence comes from Candidatus Omnitrophota bacterium, assembly GCA_028717985.1. Classification (GTDB taxonomy): domain Bacteria; phylum Omnitrophota; class Gorgyraeia; order Gygaellales; family Profunditerraquicolaceae; genus STD1-16. The sequence continues at coordinate 1,447 of JAQUMS010000160.1, read as the reverse complement.
GAACATGGGGGACGTGGGAGATCTTTGTACAGGATGTGTCCTCTCAGTCCGGGGCTATGGTTGAAACAGACGCGTATTCCGATGGAGGCCATGGATTGGGGGCCGCTGCCGTCGGTGTTTATGATGAACCGTCGGGATACCGTGCCGCCCTTAAAGTTTATTTGAACGCGTTTGAGTATTATACACGGGGATTATCTTTTATTAAAGTCTCCCAGGAATTTGAACGGGGGATTATGATGGCGGAAAAGGAAATTGACCGCGTAAGTTTACAATTCTGGTTTGCCAATGTCCTTGTGGCGGAAGGGAAGTTCTCGGCGGCTGCGGATAATTTCATGGCGGTAACTGAAACAATAGTCGATATGTATCTGGAGGAGTCTCAAAACGGAAGATTCCCCGAACGTATAAGCAAAAGGCTTACCTTTTTGCTCAAGTATTTATATTACGGGTATATTTTACTTGGAGATATAGCGGTTATGCGTTATTTATCCTCGGAAGCAATCGAATATTATATGAAAGCGTATAATTTATGCCCGGATGATCCTCTGGTCGGTTTTAAGGCGGGACAGGTATTATATCATCAGGGAAGGTATGGGCAGGCTGCTGAAATGTTCGTGAACGCGGAACAGTCGATGGCCGATGATTTCGACTATTCCGACGATGTGCTTAAATATTTAAGCCTTTGTTATTGCGCCGATGCTCTTTTCCATGAATTGAATGCTTCCGAAACACGAGCCAGGGAATTACGAGAGGCGGCATCCCAGGTATATCCGGGCGTTACAGAAACATCTGAATACCGTGTTTTAGAAGAATCCATACTAAGGAAAGCGGAATCGGATGGCGGTAAACGAAAGAACGTACCGGATATGAAGAAACCGGCGCTTCCTTATGGCGTGCGCAGAATATTTAATTTACTGGATAAACGGTATGTAAAAGACGGGACATTGCCTCCGGAGATGTTTTCTTTTTTTGTTGAAAACGGGATAATCGAAGAAGCTTCTGAAGGGGTGTTTTTCTGGAGTGTATTCCCTGAATTCCGTTTGCTTGAACAGTTGAATGAATTCTCGGAGATTGGTGAGGATAATAAAAAAATCATTATTACCGCGTATAGGTCGTCAGGATTTTTATCCGAAGAATCAAAAATTTCCATGCTTGAGGGGGCCGCCCTGCGGTATCCGGATATTATCGCGGTTCTGTTTAAGCTGGCTGTGACATATAAGCTTCAGAGCAATAATGAAAAGGCTTGGGAATGGTTTGAGCAATGCCTGACGGTTATAAACCGGATATCCGGGGAATATCCCGAATTTTCGACCTGGCAAAAAAAAGAAGTATACAGCGGTTTGCTGCCGGTTGTTTTACGGTTGGCACAGAAATTTATGAATTCCCATTCCCGCGATGTGCTTGAGACGAAAGCCCTGCCTGCTGTGGAAAGAATTATCGCGATTGACCG
>JAQUMS010000159.1 GCA_028717985.1 Candidatus Omnitrophota bacterium | reverse complement strand
CTTAACCATGTATTGGTAATAAGACTTCCCAATAAAGCGGCGGCTTTATTCGCGTGCAGGAACGCGGCGACGATAACAGACGCCACGGGCCCGGTCCCCGGTAATATCCCCAGAAATACTCCTAAACCAAACCCAAAGGCTATTTTTCGCGGAGTATCGTTGATCCTGAAAATTTTTAAATAAATAAATTTAAAAAACCGGGCAAGCTTGTTTTTTTTTACTGTCATTCAATTTCCTCAATATTTACACCGGCAAAATCCTGTGCTCCGAATGATTCCTGTACCCATCCGTTTTCAAGTTCGAATTTCTCGAGGATATCCCGGGCATGGGCATATTCTTCATTCGTGAGCCTCCGGGATAATTCCGGGATTGTAGCAGCCTTATAAAAAGGAGTATATTGGCTCATTAAACTGATATAAGTTTCTTTTGAGAGATTATGTGAGATGAATTCGCATGTTTTTTCCGTGCCGGAGATATCTCCGGGTAATACCAAATGCCGGATGATCAGGCCTTTGTGCATAATTCCATCGCCGTCGAATTCTGTTTTTTTTACCTGCGTGAACATTTCTTGAACAGCGGTCCTGTTGTAATATACATAATTTTTAGCGAATGAATACGCGAGCGCTTTACTATCATCGGCATAGCGCATATCAGGTAGATAAATGTCAATGATACCGTCAAGTTTGGATATGATCTCCGGTAATTCATAGCCGCTCGTATTATAGACGATGGGAATTGATAATCCTTTCGGCACTGCAACGACGAGCGCCTTAAGTATCTGGGGCAGAACATGCGTGGGAGTAACGCAATTGATATTATGGCAGCCCTTTTTTTGCAGGTTAATCATTAATTCCGCCAGGCCGAGGTCATCTAATTCCTTTCCCCTTTCAGCCTGGCTGAATTTGTAATTTTGACAGTATACGCAGGCAAGCGTGCAGCCTGAGAAAAAGATAGTCCCTGAACCCCGTGTCCCGGAAATGACCGGCTCCTCTCCCTTATGTTCCATATAGCTGTAAACGCGGGCTTTACTTCCGGTTTTACAGAACCCCTTATGCCCTGTAAGACGGTTTATGGTACATGCGCGGGGACACAATGAACAAGTTTCAAGCCTCGCCCATAATTCATCTGCCGTTTTTTTAAGTTTTCCTGACTTGTATGAGGATATGTATGATGGTTCCATAATCGTTATAAATTGTGCCTGACAGTGGGAAGGGTTGGTTTCCGGAGGAGTGAAGAAAGCTGTTTCGAGAACAGGTTCCTGATCGTATGAAATATCTCGAGATATTCCGGCGTCCGGTAATCGGGATACGTCCAGGGATGGATCCGAAAACTCTTATCTTTATACGAAAGCGTGATTTCCGCGTAAATCCCCTTTGATAGATAAACGCGATGGCTGAAATCTTTCGTAGTTGCCAACACTAATTTCGCCAGGTCGAGATATCCCGGGTCTATATTAATACGTCTTTGTCCTGTTTTACCTGATTTTAATTCCAGGTAGTTCGTATAAACTTTGATTGAAGCAAGATGGTCGGGCGGGATAAGTTTTGTGAAACTTACGAAAGCTCTTTTGAGGCCTGTCCCAAATTCTTTTTCGTAGTAATCCGTATAATTAAAGGGCAGGATCGTGCTTTTAAAATCAACGGAACCGAACTTTTTTTCAAGGATCCGGACCGTCTTGTTTAGCAGGGTTTCATCCTGAAAAATTAAACCGCAGACCAGTTTTACCTGCTGCGGTTTGCTAATTTCTCCCATTGTGAGTTCCGAACATGATTATCTGGCAGAAACAGCCGAGGTTATTCTGCTGATGTAATCGGAGATCTTGTCAGTTTGAGTTTTCTTGATTTTATTAAAATAGATCGCGATATTGAAAGCGCCGTTTTTTTCATCTTCGGCCCTGACTACAACCCCTTGGCATTCAATAGGGATTTTTTTTTGGCCTCGATCGGGCAAACTCATCCTGATTTGCAGTTTTGTAAAAGGAGGAATATATTTATCAATTGTGCAATACGCCCCGAGACAGCTTATGTTGGTTGTGGTCGTGGCAAAATCAAATCCATTCGCCTGTAAACTCATAGGAAGGTTTTTATTGATCCGGGGAAATCTTCGGCGTTCCTCGTGCAATTTTTCAGTCATTGTACACCTATTTTCCGTCTTTTTTATCGCCCTCATTTTTTTTCTTTAACCAGCACCTTTTGGTGCAGTAAAATTTACTGTTGCGGTAGTAAATCCTTACTTTCTTTAAAGGTTTACCGCATCCCAGGCAATTCGTTTGTTTTTCTTCTGCTGCTGTTTTAGCTTCTTCGGCTGCCATGTGAAAAACTCCTTATTCAATAATTAAACAGGTTAATGTTCCGTTTCAAAGGGCGTTTTCTTTTTGTAAGTAATTTTCCAGATAAGCCCAATCCTTTGGATCGAGATTCAGGAATTCAACGCCCAAACGGTATTTGTCGGAATGTGGAAGAGGTGCTGACCACACCACTCTTCCAAGAGGTTTCAGCGTCCGGTACGGAATATTGATCTCTACTGTTACCGGAGTTGAAGGAGGCACAAATTCTTCATTTTCAAAGCCCAACCCGCCAAGACTGAGATTTTCACACATGGCGTTTGCAAATCTATTATCTCCCCTTATTTTGAACCTAAGAGGATTTTTAAAATCCATACGCGAGAATCGCCTTTGTTCTTCTTTCTTGAGTATCATAATTAACGTACTCAGGAAGCCGTGGCTATTCTCCCCGCCTCTTAATTAAGTTTACACTTAAATATAGCACAAAAACATTTTTCTGTCAACCCGGAGAAAGCCTTTTCTTTTGACAAATTGGGTTTTAAGTCCGCCAAACTAAACGGGTTTACTCTTTCCCTGACTTATTAAACACAATACGGAACCGGAACGTGTGTTCGTCAACGTTAAAATCCTGCGGGAAAGGCGGAAAAAGAGAAACGCAGCTGATAGTTTTAACCACTATATCGCGTAAATATTGGCTTCCCGAAGAGCCCGTTTCAAACCAGTAATTTTTTAGTTTACCTGTTTTGGTTAAAACAAACGATACTATTACACTGCCTTCCACGTCGGTTTTATTATAATGGAACGATGCCATCTGCCGTATCCTGCTGCGGACTGAAACCGTGTATTTTTCATAAGAAGGACTGTCAATTTTTTTTACCGTAAGGTCATCGGATAGATCAACAGGTTTTTTTTGCGTAACGATGCTTGCGGTTTGTGGTTTTGAAAAGTCATTCATTTTAACCGCGGGTTTGTTTACCTGAAAAATTTTATCTTCAGTCGAATACGGCAATGAATACGCGTTTCGCTTCGTAGAAGAAATCCTGGGTTCCGGGAGAAGCGCGTTTCTCGTTCCCCCGGTAACTTTTTCCCGTGCCAGCCGTTGTTCAACCGGCACGGGAATATCGGGAACTACATGTTTTTTTAATGTTCCGTGAGAAAAATTCCTGACGTAGGAAATCGCGATTAAATTGCGTTTTTTCTCTTTGAACGGCATTGATAATCCTGAAAAGAGGATTACCGCGCACGCGTGAATCAATACGCTGGCGCATAGAGTAAACGGAAGCATTCGTTCAATATACATTCTGCGGTTCATTTTAGCGGTTTTTATGGTACATACCCGTATTTTATCATTTTTGACTGGAATATTCAAGTTTAGAATTCCAGCTTTACCCCGCCTGTAACCGCGAATCCCGGCATAGGATAATACTTTATTACCTGGTATTTTCTGTTCAGGATATTGTCGATCGATCCAAAAACAGTAAGATTGCTGTTGATCTGTTTTTTGACGTCGAGGCCAAGCACAAAAAACTGTTTTACCGACGTGGAATTATCAGCGGAATGATATCTCGTTCCCGTATACTGCCCGGTAATGTCTGCAGACCATCCGGATAAATTTTTATACTTTAAAGTAAAATCCGCTTTGTTTTTAGGCTGATACACAAGATAGGTATGCGTTTCGCTGTCTATCGCCCTTAAATACGTATACCCAATGTCTAAAACCAGATCCCGGCATAGAAAAAAAGAATTGGTCAGTTCTATTCCATCTATGACAGCGGAGCCGATATTGATAGGCTGCCAGACTCCTGAAACTTCCGACCAGTTAATAAGATCATCATAATCACTGCGGTAATAGGTAATGTCGCTTAAAATATATTTGTTTATTTGTTTCTGAAACCCTATTTCTTTTGTAATGCCCGTTTCAGGTTTGAGGGTTGAATTTCCTTTAGCCCATCCTTCATCCGGCCAATATAAATCATTGAATGTGGGGGCGCGAAAGGACCTGCTTATAAGGCCATGGATTTTGTTATTATCATCGAATTTAAACAAAGCGCTCAGGCTTGGGTTAAATTCCGTCCCAAAATTAGAATAATCATCCAGTCTTCCTCCGAAATCAACTTTGAGTTTTTCAGTTATGTCGAACTCATTATTGATATACGCGGCTTTGACGTTATATCTGTGTTTCGCGGAAAAAGTGCTGGTA
>JAQUMS010000158.1 GCA_028717985.1 Candidatus Omnitrophota bacterium | reverse complement strand
CAACTCAATTAATGTAAAACCCTTAAGAAATTTCATTTTTTTCTCCTGTAAAATTTTACGCAAACGCGTGTTTAGTCAGTCGCTCCGTCACGGGATACAAGGACATTAACCGCCGTGGGATTAGCCGCGGTATAACGAACAGAACCGGCAGTCCCGCTAACTGTTCCGCCGTCCAACTGCTGATCAATTTTCTGAGCAGCAGTCTGGGGAACGTTACTAATAGGAGTGTATCTTTCATTTGCGGCAACGCAACCGGCACCGGTACAAAATACCGAACCGGAAGCATTAGTCCATGTATACGCCCCAGCCCACTTCGATTGCGGCGGCCATTTTTCCAGATACGGGCCATCCCAGCCTGTAACAGCGTTAGTGGTAACAAAACCGGAACTGCAAGGAGACGCGGCACAGGTAGCAACCCATGCTCCTGTATCTGAATAATACGACATTGCGGCCGTTTTAATGCTCTGTAAATCCGCAATGGTCGCAGAAATCTTTGCTTTTTCAATCGCCTTAAACGCATTTGGAGCGATAATAGCCGCTAAAACCGCAATAATCGCAATAACAACAATCAACTCAATTAATGTAAAACCCTTATTTTTCATTTTCCCTCCTTTAGTAAGACTATTTTTATGAATCATGCACATAAATTAATTTAATCTTGCGCTAGTCTCACCTCCTTTGTTTAAAAAACCTGTATAATGTATCTAAGTATAATAATATCAATATAAATTGTAAACCAAAATACCCTATTTGTCAACTTTATCCTGATTCCAATGTCACACGGATTACTTCTTCCACAGTCGTAACTCCGGCAAGCAATTTCCCGACTGCGGCTTGCCTCAAAGTACTCATTCCTTCTTTAACAGCTATTTCCCTGATAACATCGGCTGAAACTTTCTTTAAAACCATTTCCTGGATAGCAGGGCTGACTTTTAAGAGTTCAAAGATACCGGAACGGCCTTTGTAACCCGTTTGATTACATATACTACAACCTTTTCCTTTAGCAAATTTAACTCCCGCAGAAACCTTATCTTCAAGGCCGATACTACGAATTAATTCCTCCGATGGCTCATAGAATTCCTTACATCGATCACATACCTTACGGACAAGGCGTTGAGCTAAGATACCCAGAATCGAAGACGAAACCAAAAAAGGTTCAACCCCCATATCGATGAGACGGGTAAACGAAGAAGGCGTATCATTGGTGTGCAGCGTTGAAAAAACAAGATGCCCGGTAAGCGCGGCCTGGACCGCGATTTCCGCCGTTTCGCGGTCTCTGATTTCTCCGACCATGATAACATTAGGGTCTTGCCTTAAAAAAGAACGTAAAGCCGCCGCGAACGTAAGCCCCGCTTTTACGTTTACATGAACCTGCCGCATTCCCGGGAACTGATATTCAACAGGGTCCTCTACCGTCATGATATTCAAATGCTCTTTATTGATTATTTGCAACGCGGAATATAATGTCGTTGTTTTACCGCTTCCGGTAGGCCCTGTAACCAATACAATCCCATACGGAGACATAATCATTTCTTTAAATGTGCCGAATTCACGGGGAGGAAATCCCAAAGACTCCAGGCCGACAACAAGACCCGTTTTATCAAGGATCCTCAAAACTATGTTTTCCCCGTGAACCGTGGGACATGAAGAAACACGGAAATCTATATCCTTGTTCCCGATCTTCATAAGGATCCTTCCATCCTGGGGCAAACGTTTTTCCGCGATATCAAGCCCGGCCATAATCTTAAAACGGGAAATAATCGCTCCGGCGAGATCCTTCGGTAAAGACGGTTGGCGGCGAAGCATACCGTCAATCCGGTACCGGATATTCAAAACTTTTTCTTCCGGCTCAATATGAATATCGGAAGCTTTCTGTTGGACGGCCTGGACTATAAGATAATTCACGATCTTGATAATCGGGGCTTCTTCCCCGAGCTTTTCACTGTCTGCAAGTTTATCTTTATTAATGGACGCAACAATTTGCCCAAGAGTACCTGATCCCCCGTAATATTGATCCTGGGCTTTATGTACATCAAGTTCCTGAACAAGTACCGCCTCAACATTCATTTTGGTCAACCGTTGCAGTTCATCAATGACAAAAATATTGCTGGGATCGGACATAGCGACCGTCAGAACGTTTTCTATAATGAAAACGGGGATCAGCTTATACTTCCTCGCGAACTCCTCGGGAACCAGTTTGATTATCTCCGGATCAATAATGTGGGTCGAGAGATCAAACGAAGCGATCCCGGTCTGGATCGCCACGCAATGTTCCAACTCTTCACGGGAGATTAAACCTTTGCGCGTCAAGATCTCGCCTAATTTTTCGCCCGTGATCTTCTGCTCTTCAAGGACCTCGGTCAGTTGTTTCTGGTTAATATACCCCTGTTCAACCAGAATTTCGCCTATTCGTCTATTATCCGCGTCATGCATATTCGGTTTAGTTCTCCCTTACCATAAGTTTTTCTGCAGCCAGGAATCAGCGTTTTCAACTTTATTAACCATCCCGCCAATCAAGCCTTTTCTTTTCCCTGATTGCGAAACAGAAGCCTTTTTTTTAGGCAATTGCGGTTCCTCGGAGTTTTGAGCTGCCTCCCGGGCAACAGCCACTTTTTGTTCCTTCTCTTCAAGCGTTTTCGCGTATCTGCGCTCACGCTCTTCACGACGGGCTTTCAATTTTAATTCGCGTTGTTCCAATAAGAATTGCTTGTTAGCTTCTTTCTCCTGCTGTTTTTCCGTTTTTTCCTGTTGCCTGTTCTCCACCGCCTGCTGCGCCGCTAAACGTTTTTGTTCAACGGGATCAAGTTTTTTTCGTTCAGCCACAAGCCGGGCTTTCTCTTCTTCAGCACGCGCAAGCTGTTCTTTCTGCTCAGCCAAAAAACGCTCGTCTTCTTTCTTTCTGAGTTCAAGTTCCGATTTTGTCTGTTTACATTTTTCTAATTCTTTTTTCGCTAAAAGGCGATCTTCCTTCAACCTGGCTTTTTCTTTCCGGGCTTCTTCACGCTGCCGATTTTTTTCGTCTATCTTTCTTTGTTCTTCTTCGTTTTTCGCCTGAAGTTTACGTTCAGTATCAATTGTACGCTGTATCACCTGCTCTTTCTGAAATGCTTTTGAAAAAGCTTCATTCTGCGCTTTACTGCGTTTTTTTTCAGCAGAACTTTGTTTACTGTCTATTTTTTTCTGTTGAGCCAGCTTTTTTAAAAGTTCAGTTTCTTGCGCCTCTTTAAGAGCTCTTTTTTGTGCTTCGTTGAATTCTTTATCAGCTTCTTTTAATAAGGATTTATCGGAAGGGTTTGCGTTTATATTCACCACTTCTGATGCTCCCCCTGATGAAACAGCCTGTTTACCTTCCAGGACTAAAGGAGAACTTTCAAGTGGTGATACATTTTTCCCCGGGGCAGATAATTGCGCAGGCTCTTCAGGAGTATCTGAGGATTTTATTGTATTTTTTTTTTCGCTTGCCGTGCTTTGAGGCTTGGCTGTTTTTTGGTCTTTTTGTTTCTTTTTTTGCTCCAGGATTTTTTTCTGCCGCTCTTTCTCTTCTTCAGAGGCACGGCGTTTTTCCCGGGCACGTTCCTTTTTTTTCTCAGCGGCTTCAAGCAAAACTTTCTTTTTTGCCTGAGCATCTTCTATCTGGGCTTTTCTTTTTTGTTCAAGCTCAAGTTGTTTTAATTTTTTTTGTTCTTCTTTTTCAAGCTGTTTTTGAGTCTTGTTTTTTTCAGGTGTTTTTATTTCCTGCTTAATCTGCTGGGGTTTAGCCAACGCAACATCTTCAATCTTAACCTTCGGAATACTACTCTCGACGCCGGGTGTTTTAGCCTCCAAAGACTGCACCTGAGGCCGGCTATCCTGTTTCACACTCGCCTGCACGCTCTTTTCCTGCTTTAATTCCTTCTGCTTTTTCTTCTCTTCCAATATCAGCTGTTGTTTCTTCGCCTTCTCTTCCGCTACCGACTGCTGTTTTTTCTTCTGCTCTTCAAGCTTGATCTGCTTTTGCTTTACAACCTCTTCATCACGCTTCTTCTTTTCTTCAAGAAGCTTCTGCTTCCGCTGTTCGGCTTCCAGTTTAGACTGTTTCTGCCTCTCTATTTCAAGCTCTCTCTGTTTTTTCTTTTTTTCCAGCATCAGCTGTTGTTTCTTCGCCTTCTCTTCCACTGCCGGCTGCTGTTTTTTCTTTTGCTCTTCAAGCTTGATCTGCTTTTGCTTTACAACCTCTTCTTCACGCTTCTTTTTTTCTTCAAGAAGTTTTTGCTTCCGCTGTTCGGCTTCCAGTTTAGACTGCTTCTGTTTCTCTATTTCAAGCTCTTTCTGCTTTCTCTTCTCTTCCAGCATCAGCTGCTGTTTCTTCGCTTTCTCTTCCAATACCGATTGCTGTTTTTTCTTCTGCTCTTCAAGCTTGATCTGCTTTTGCTTTACAGACTCTTCTTCATGCTTTTTCTTTTCTTCAAGAAGCTTCTGCTTCCGTTGTTCGACTTCCAGTTTAGACTGTT
>JAQUMS010000157.1 GCA_028717985.1 Candidatus Omnitrophota bacterium | reverse complement strand
CCCTCTCAATATTTTTACTTTAGAGCTTTCCAAATCCCAAATATAAATAATTCGACTACTACCTCCAGAAACAATCTTGTTATTTAAAATAGCAAGGGCATCAATAGCCCCTGGAACTGGAGATCTTAATATTTTTACTTTGGAACTTTCCAAATCCCAAACGCGAATAGTACCATGTGAATCTCCAGAAACAATCTTGTTATTTAAAATAGCAAGAACATCAACAGGCTCTGGAGATCTTAATATTTTTACTTTGGAACTTTCCAAATCCCAAACGCGAATAGTTTTATCCAAACTTCCTGAGATAATCTGTTTATTTAAAACAGCAAGAGACGTAATTTTCCGAGTATGCCCTTGAAGGCAAGCGTTGAAACGTTCTTCGGGAAACTGAATAGGCTCTTCGGAAAACTGAATAGGCTCTTCGGAAAACTGAATAGGCTCTTCGGAAATAGTAAAATCGTTTTCTTCCATCTGGAAAGGTTTTTTTACAGGAACAGTTGTAAATATCTTTTCAGTTTCCCTTGAAAAATAACGGGCATATTTTGGCAGAGAATAATTACTCGAAGGACAACAATGGTTATTCACATACATAGTCATTCGTTTTTGATCAGGCTCTACAGCTATTCCACGTTTCTCATCAGCCTCTGCAATCACTCGCCGTTTTTGATCAGGCTCTACAGCTATTCTAACTTTCTCATCAAGCTTTTCCTTGGAAACACCAAGCTTAACCAAGGCATCCCTTACAGCCATTCTGACACTTTCATCTTCATCCTCCAATCTTTCAAATAAGGGACCAATAGCTCTTTTATCTCCCAATGTACCTAATGATTTTGCAGCATCTCGACGTAAAAGATACGAATACGGATAATTTAATTTCCACACAAGCCAATAATAATCAAATACTATACCTATGACAAATAATAGACCTATTCCAACAATTATTACAGTACCGGGATGATTTACAGCAAAAGTCTTAACCGGATTACCCGTACCTTCCGCCGCCTGTGCGACATTCATCATAAAAGGAACAAGCGCTAATAAAGTCAGAGAAGGAGTCCTCAAGACGGGGGTCAGCCCCTGGGGGGAGGGGGTCGTCCAAGAACTCCTTCTCGTCCCAAACTGTACCGTGGCGGACAGTTTAGTTACATGATCCATCAATCTGGTAAACCGGGATATTACTTCCCCAGGCAGCGCAGAGCCGGCTGACAATAATCTCTCGGTCTGTGCCCTGAAGTTCTTCCCAGCGGTTCGCGCGGCCGTTGCGGCAATACGTGTTTCCGGTGTCTTTGCGGACAAGGAATAATCTGATATGCCCGTTGTTGCAGTCGCGGGCCGCGATAAATATTGCTGCGTCCTGGTGATAGACGACAAGGTGTTTAAATTCCAATTCTTCGAAATTGACTTTAACCATGGTAACCGCCTCCCTTGGATTGCAAGAGCAAAGCCGGTAATGATGAGGGTCAGAACCGCGGGGGGAGCGGTCATCACACCGGCCTTGCCTGCAAACTCAGCTTTGAGCGTATCGCTCATCGCTTTCAAATTATTAATAAAATCTGAGATCTTAGTATTTAATACTGAAATCAAATCCCCGGCCGCTTCAAAAATCATACCCACCACCAGCCACGGAAGGTTAGGTCGATTAGAAGCTGAGCCGGGGAAATTAGCCGATTGTGCGACACGGGCGCTGATGGGGGTCAGTCCCTGGAGGGGGGAGGCCATCGCGCCCATGTCATTCACAGAAACAAAAACCCCGGCCGTTTCAGAATTTCCACCCACCACCAGCCACGGAAGGTTGAGTAGAACAGAAACAAAGCCGGGGATAATAGTACGAATACCCGTAGATATAAAACCTTTAATTTTTTGAATGCTTGAATTATTTATTGTAATGAAGATTGGCGCAAAGGCAAGAGAGAAAATATGACCGGCGTTAAAAGATACTGCGGAAGAAAGGATATTTTCGCCTGCAGTTGGAGGCCCGGTAGTCATCTGCAACGCCGCCGCTATCGCCGCCATAAAGAATACAAAACCCAAAAGTGCTCTTTCTGATGAAGACATATCTAATTTTTTATTTTCCGTTATTGAAGCGCTGTCGGAATTCGAAGCATTCGCTCCGGCCTGTGCCATGGTGGATGTAGATTCAATAATCGGAAGTCCACGGTCAACAGGCACAGCTGTAGATGACTGCCCGTTGACTGTGGATTCTTTTTCAGCATCGGCTTCTTTAATTTCAGCACGGCCGGCTGCTCTGCGTAAAGCGTTGATCAAAGCTAACATTCTTCTGCGGTCGATCACAAACCCTGCCAAACCAAACGCTGTATGCATCATAGGAGGCATCATCGGCATCTGAGGAATAGTGCTAACCGGCATCGGGACTGTGGCACTGCTGGTCCCGCCGTCATTGGAATTGGCGCCGCCGTTATTGCCGCCGGCAGACTGCCGGCTTTCGGATTCTTTAGCTTCAGCCCGAACTTCAGACATGGCGTCTTTAACCAACAGGGTTTTCTGTTCATCCGCAGTCATTGCTTTGAACATTTCAGGATGAGATTCCATAGTTTTCTGGTCAACCACAACAATCACCGGTTCTTTACCGTTATTGCTGATAAAGTTTCTTAATGTATCTGTATCGGCGATATACTGGACAGTGCTTCCATCGCCGTTATTGCCTTTGTGCCCGGCGATCAAAGGCGCGATACCATCGCCGTTGCCATTGCCGTTATTGCCTAATACAAAACGCGCCGCCGCGTCGTAATTGCTGTCTGCGCCGGTAAACCGTTCGGTATTCAGGTAAGCGGCGGAAAATTTATTTCCGTTGCGGGTGTTAAGGTAATCAACGATCTTTGAGATCGGCATACCCTTGCTGATATCGTCGCCGTTTAAGTTCCGGGCCATTGCCTGGATAGTTTTCATCACAGGTTCCTGCGCAAATTTGGCGGCGGCCTGGACTCCGCTGTTTCCGGCTAACGCCTGCATATTCATTATCTGTGAATACTGGTTCTGCATTCCTTTGAACGCTCTTAAATTATTGCCGATAGTCACGACTTCGCCCGGAGTATAGGTGCTGGGTTTGCGCAAGAAATGAAGTTTGAAGCTTGTTTTGAATAACCGTTCCCCGGTATTTTTCGCGTCGTCTTTTCTGAAATACGGCAGATTAACAAGCTTGCTCATAATGGCGTTCTTATTAAGGCTATCTTTCAAATTTAACGGCTCGCCTTTTGATCTCTGCATGACTGAAGGCACATTATCAGCGCTATGGCCCAGGCCTAAGGTGTGGCCGAATTCGTGGAGCACGGCTTTCTTTAAGGAACGGGTCAAGGCGGTCGGCGCGCGGTTATACGTTCCGAATTTACCCGCGGTGAACGGATTATACCCAATCATTGCCGATGTGAAGGCACTGCCCTGCCCGATAGTATCCGTATGGCTTTCAGAAGCGCCGTATAAAGGCAGGTCAATGAAAGCGACTACCGGTGTCCCGAATTTAGCGGTTAAAGGTTCAAGCAGTTTTTCAGTGATGATTTCCATCGGGTAGAAATCTTTTTTATTGTTGTGGGTGGAAAGGAACTTCGCGTATTTGGCGACAACCGGCGTCAGGTCTTTCATCAAAGGAACGAACTGCACGTCAAAACCTAAATTCTTGTAATATTCGCGGGCGCCGGCAATTGATTTTTCAGTCTGGGCGCGGTATTTTTCCGGCATAAACACAGGAGCGACAATTGTGTTTTCGCTCTTTTCAGCGGCTTTGACCATCGGTTCAATAGCTTTCACATCCGCGGCGGTAACCAATTCGTTTAACAATGTTTCAGCGTCATACGGAGTAAGCTTGGCTAATGTTTCGGCGTCATACAATTTCTGGAAGGATTCGATTCCTGATTTCAATAATTCCGGATTATGCCATTTAAGATACATTAAAGATTCTTCCAGTAATTTGTTATGATCAACCGCCTGTTCAAGCTGTTCTTTCTGTTCAGGCTTTAATTCTTTGCCGAACACTCCCTGGAGTCTTTCTTTGATCTCATTTGATTCCGGTTTATATTCGCTTTTGGGAGCAACGCTATAGATGTAATCGGCGACTTCCGGAGTTTCAATCATAAATCCGGCTTTGTAAAGATCGGACACAGGCATAAGTTCAAACTGGTTCTTTTCGGCTTCTAATGTAACCATTTTAATAGCCGTATAGGCTGGAACCGCTCCGGCAACTAATATCGCGGAAGCATCATCCATTGAAATGCCTTTGAAGTTTTCATTTAAAACCTTTACAAATTCCTTTGTAGCTTTATTATCATTTGCAGCCGCGAATCCCACTTTCCCATCTTTTTTAACCGGTTTAACAGAACTTAAATCAACACCGCGGGAAGCCGCATTCTGATCAAATATATCCAGAACCTTGATTAATGTTTCAGGGGCGTTACGGTACATTTCAGGAACAATATAATCAGCCAAATTGGTTATTGATAACGATTGTCCGAGCGTTGCCGTGTCAGCGTCTTTGCCTTCAAT
>JAQUMS010000156.1 GCA_028717985.1 Candidatus Omnitrophota bacterium | reverse complement strand
TGTACCAAAAGAGCCGGCATTCAAACTTGGGGGTAAAATCAAGCCGCATACTAGTACTATCGTTATATGAATAAGGAATACCGCTCTGGGCTTCATTTCACCTCTTTATTTTGCAACTTCTGACGCTGAAAATAAAAAAGCCACGCATTAGTACCCGAAGGTACTTACACGTGGCTGTAAAAGGCAGGCTATTTAATGTTTGTACTGCTAATTTTCAAAGAAAATATAACACATAAAGACTCTTAAAACCACCCGCTGAACAAGCTTTTATATCTGTTAACACAGAAAAAATGCTATTTTTTCTGTGTTAAAAATAGGTAATACTTAACTTCTTTTTGAAGATTAAACAAATTCTTTGACAGACTTACGATGATCAACAAATAAAGCAGCGGCCATGAGAATAGAAGAAACAAAGATTACATAAAAAAGCACTCCCCTGCTCACCGATGGTATAACAGACTGTACGGGAATGCTATAAAATAACAAAATACTTACAAGACCTTTTGGCGCAATAAAAAGCTCAGGAAAAATATCAATTCGAGCAAAATATTTTAAATAAATATATCTGACAAAAACAAGAATAAAGACAACTGCTGATCCGATAAGCAATACCTCCCGGTTCGCAATCATTGACAAATTAATCGAATAACCAAACATTACAAAGAAAAAGGTACGAATAACAAACGAAGATTCCGCAACCACAAGCTTAAATTCTGAAAATTCCGTCTCAAGGGAAAGATTTCTGATAAAGGCAAACCGGTTTCTAAAAAAATGTTCGTAATTACTTAGCAGGACTCCGAAAACAAAAATCAGAAGCAAAGGTGACAAATGTAATAGTTTCCCCAATGAATAAAGAAGAATCATAACCGACAATATAATAAATATTTTAACGTGGTCTTTTATCTTTGCGATAAGATAAAGAAGGAATAAAGAACTTATCACTGAAACCAGGATGGTAATCATCAGGATCCCGATAAAATTAACGGCAGAATTAAAACTCGCTATTTCATGGTGGATTAAAAAATTGAATAATAGAATACCGAGAATATCTGAAAGCGTAGATTCATATATTAAAAACTCTTTTTTCTTATGCGAAAGATGTGCAACACTGGGAATAACTATAGCACTACTAATAACGGCAAGGGGAATGGAATTAATACTTGCAACACGCCAGCCAACCACGAGCCAAAAATGGAGCAGACACGCGATACCGATAAACCCAAGTACAAGGACTAAGAAAGCAACTTCAAAGGATTTCGTAACAATGGGAATACTGAACCGATTAACTTTTAAATCCAAAGATGCCTCTAGAACAATTAAAATCAAACCGACTATCCCAAATAATTCCAAATAAGGCTGAATATTGTTGATTTCGAAACCAAAGTAAATGCCTACATAGCGCAATAATATACCTAAACCAAGAAGAAGCAATACGGCGGGCAACTTCCAGCTGCGTGCAAATAAATTAAAGACGTAGGATATTATTACAAGTAGACTTAAAAAAATTAAAACGGAATAGCTATTCAAAACGATCAGGCTCCTTTTATTGTTTTGATTGTAATACAACCTTGAAATCCGTCAGAAATAGGATAAGGCCCATTCAGAAAGGAATTGAGTAGAGCAAACCCTTTTTTTAGAATCGGTGGGAGTGAGATTCGAACTCACGGTGGAGGTTACCCTCCACAACAGTTTTCAAGACTGCCGCTTTCAACCACTCAGCCATCCCACCAGAAGGAGCTCATGAGCTCATGAGCTTATGAGTTCTTAAGCATATGAGTTAATTTAATGCAAAAATCTGCCTGAACGCCATGGTAAACAAATCCACGGCTGATTTGATACCGCCGTTAAAGAAATTAACAAACGAGAATTTCTCAAAAAGGAGACTCATAAAAAATGCCGCAACTAAAGTGTTTAGGATAAAAACAAACGAAAACCCGAAGATATAATTTGATTTCAGGAAATCACCTTTTTTGCCGCGCAGGGTTTTGCCGCTGAATACCAAATGCATGGCAAGGGTCAAGCCGAATATAAAAACAAAATAATTGACCATATCCTCGTTTTTAACGAAAAATGTCAACAAAACATAGATAAAAAAAGCGAGGATCGAATACACCGGCAGTACATACGGGGCGATCTTGAACATCGGAGCGAAAAATTTAAAGAGCCACTCCAAAAGCTGAAACCCCTTACGGTAAATAAGCGCCGGTTCCCAGACAAAAAAATAGAACAAAACGAAACTGATCATTCCAGCCCAGAATTCTGTTTCCAAAGGCTTGCCGATTGTCTTTAATTCGCCCAGGAAACTGGCGGCAAAAGAATACACAAACATCAGCAGGCAGATTCCCATGACAAGCTTGATAATATTAAAAGTCTTGCCCTGAAGCCACTGAAGTTTCGGCTTTAATGAACCCTCTTCTTCCTGCGGCGGAAAATCCTTAAAATCCCTAAATTTTGGAAATTCGTTCTTTTCCATCCATATATGGCCGTAATACATCAGGTATCAGTATTGAGCCATCCTCCTGTTGATAGTTTTCCATGATTGCAATCACGGTCCGGGCCATTGCCACACCGGATCCGTTTAGGGTATGCACAAACTCGAGTTTTTTGGTTTCTTTTCTCCTGAATTTAATGTTCGCCCTGCGTGCCTGAAACGCCTCAAAATTGCTGCAGCTGGATACTTCAAGCCAGCGATCCAACCCCGGGGCATACGCTTCCAAATCATAACACTTGCTGGCGGCAAAACTGATATCCTGAGTTGACAACGCGAGCACCCGGTATGGCAAACCTAATAACTGCAACACCGTTTCGGCATTTGCAACAAGTTTCTCATGTTCGTCATAGGAAGTTTCCGGTTTGACGAATTTAACCATCTCCACTTTATCAAACTGGTGGACACGAATCAAGCCTTTTGTATCTTTTCCGTATGAACCGGCTTCCCTTCTGAAACAGGCACTATAAGCGGCGTGGCAAACCGGCAGAGCATCTTCATCAAGTATCTCATCGTCATACATATTGGTTACCGGAACTTCCGCGGTAGGAATTAAAAACAGATCATCATCCTTAAGCTTATACATATCCTCTTCAAGCTTCGGGAGCTGACCTGTGCCGGTCATGGCCTTACGGTTGACCAAATACGGCGGCAGGATCTCGGTATATCCATGTTTTGTAGTATGCAGATCAAGCATGAAATTGATCAGAGCCCTTTCCAGTCTCGCCCCCATTCCTTTGAAGATAACAAAGTTTGACATAGCGATCTTTGTGGCACGGGTGAAATCAACGATATCCAGATTCTGGGCAAGGTCTATATGAGTAAGCGCCTTGAAATTTAAATTTTTCGGTTCCCCCCACGTACGCACGACCTGGCCTTTATCCGGCGCACCAACGGGAACCGAACTATGCGGAATATTGGGAATAGTAAGAAGCATGCCGGTCATTACAGGGTCAATGTCCCTGATAACATCTTCCAAAGTATCTACCCGGCTGGAAATAACTTTCATGGAAGTAATCTTTTCCTTGGCGTCTTTTTTCTCACGCAGCAAAGCGCCGATCTCATCATTGGCTTTGTTCCTCTGTGCCCGCAATTCTTCCAATTCCAAAAGTACTTTTCTCCGGTTATTATCGTCAGAAATTATCTGGTCCACAATAGGAATTAAAGAAAGATGATTACGATTTTCAAGCGCTTTTACCACAACATCCCTGTTCTCGCGTATAAATTTAAGATCTAACATCGTTTCTCCTCTTATTTTGAGCTCTTTGATCTCTGTTCCTGGCTCTTTGAAAACACTTTTTTGCTTTAACTATGAGCAAAGAGCTAAGAGCAATGAGCTAGTAAATTAGCCCTTAATAACACCTATCGGCCGCATCCGGCAGACCCGTTTTGAGATCCCAGCATTATGCACAACGTCAACAACATCATTAACGTCTTTATATGCTTCCGGAGCTTCTTCGGACAGAGTATCTCTACCTGATGCCATTACACTGACCCCTTTCGCCGCCAATTCTTTTAACAGTTGGTTTACGTTTATGGCTTTAGTAGCGGCGGTACGTGATTTAAGTCTTCCCGCGCCATGACATGTACTGCCGAACGTTTCTTCCATCGCTTTTTGTGTACCAACCAGAAGATACGAATTCCTCCCCATATCACCGGGAATAATTACCGGTTGTCCGGTTTTTTTGTAGCGATCCGGCAATGCCGGATGTCCGGGAGCAAACGCGCGCGTCGCGCCTTTACGATGAACACAGACGGTTTTTTCCTTACCTCCAACCGTGTGTTTCTCAATTTTAGCGATGTTGTGACAAACATCATAAATCAGGCGCATGTCCATTTTCTGCCAGGACATGGCGAAAAATTTTTCAAAAACCTTCCGCGTAAGATACATAAGGCACTGACGGTTGGCCCAGGCGTAATTTGCCGCGCATTTCATTGCTCCTAAATAAGCTTTCCCTTCCACGGAATTTACCGGAGCGCAGGCAAGCTGCCTGTCAGGCACAACAATATGGTATTTATCAAGGCACCGCACCAG
>JAQUMS010000155.1 GCA_028717985.1 Candidatus Omnitrophota bacterium | reverse complement strand
TTAAAAACACGTATGTGTTGAGGCCTTCCTGGCAGGGCCGGCGTCTTGGTAAAGCCGTAGTGAAAGTCACCGGTAAAAAACTGGTTGAGTGCGCCGTGGAAGAGGTCCGTGTTTCTGATAAGATCCCTGACGATAAAGAGGTTTTATCATTTCTTCCTCAGTGTTTTTCCGATAATGCGTGTACTAAAGAATCCATGAAAGGCGTGTGCCGGAATCCCGGGACTATGCAATCATCATGTTCATTCAGCAGGGCGAAAAAAATCAAGGTAACCGTGATACGCCCCCGGCAGTGTAAAACCTGCGATGTGAATATTCAGAATGTGAGCCGTATCCTGAAAAATCATTTTCCCGGGATGACTATGGAGTTCCTTTCATATCCAGACTCCAAATCCCGAAAAATTATTTCTGAATCAGGAATAACGCATTTGCCGGCGTATTTGTTGCCGAAGGACGTTGAAGGTGAACCTGATTTTGAGATTATCAGGGATAAAACAGACCGTAAAGGCAACTTTTTCCTGCTTAAACCTGCTATCAGCGGGTTATCCTATTATCTTGGCAGAAAAAAAACAGCGGGTAAATTCGATTTATTTATCAGTCTTTATGACAGATCGTCCGCTGATGTTTTGGCGGTGGTCAGGGCATTTAATCCGTCAATTCATTTTCTTGCTGTTGAACAGAAAGACGGTTTTGAAGCGGCGAAAGGAACCTGGGAAATAGAAGATGATCTTCGTGCGGTGTGCGTTCAAAAATATTATCCGCAGTATTTTTGGGATTATCTTACCTGCAGGGCCAAGAGTATCGGCAGTTCCTGGTGGGAAGACTGTCTTCCTTCGCCCATGGATCCCGGCATTATCAAAAAATGCGCGCGGTGTGATGAAGGTAAAGGATTATTACGGGCTAATATTGCGTTAACGCAGGAGTTGAAACTTATGTTCGGCCCCGCGTATCTGGTGGATAATCAGGAAATATTTATGTCTCAAGGGGCCCCGAATAAGGATGAATTAAAACGGGTGATCAACGGTAAATAAGTTACGTATGGATCAGGTGTTTGTCACACATGAAATAAGAGGAGTATGCCATGAATAAACCTAAAATTTATTTGATTGATGTTACCAACAGGGACGGCGTTCAGACGTCCCGCATTTGCCTTTCGAAGTTGCAGAAGACGATGATAAATATTTTTCTTAATGAAATGGGGGTGTTTCAGTCTGAATTCGGTTTCCCCCTTACCCATCATGAAACTAATTATTTGAACGCTAATCTCGAATTGGCGGAAAAAGCTAAATTGAATATTCGTCTCGGAGGATGGCTGCGGGCGACAAAAGACGATGTCAGGGCTTCTTTTAAACTCGTGCCTAAACTCAAGCACGTCAATCTTTCAATTTCGACGTCGGATCAGATGATCGTACACAAATTTAAAGGTAAATTAGATCATGATTCTATCATTAAAGAAATGACGGACGCGGTTAAAGAAGCGGCGAAATTCGGAACTGAAAGTATCGGGGTGAACGCTGAAGACGCCTCTCGTACCGATGTGGATTATCTCATACGTTTTGCGCTGGCCGCGAAAGAAGCGGGGGCCGACCGTATCCGTTATTGCGATACATTGGGCTGTGATTCCCCCTTTAGTATTTATGAACGCATAAAGAAGCTTGCTGAAGCGGTCAATATTCCGATTGAAGTGCATTGCCATAATGATTTGGGTCTTGTAGTAGCGAATTCTTTATGCGGCGCGATGGCTGCCAATGACGCCGGCTGCGATGCGTATATTAATACCTGCGTGAACGGAATGGGTGAACGGGCGGGGAACGCTGATCTGACGGCTGTTATTCTGGCCATTAAATATGCCAATAATACGAAAGATAAGTATATATGTGATGAAAAAGTGGATCTGAAAGTCGCGTGGCGGATATGTAAATACGCTTCATACGCGTTTGGGATCCCTATACCGATTAATCAGCCCGGTGTCGGTTCTAACGCGTTTGCCCATGAATCCGGAATTCATGCTGACGGTGCGTTGAAAGACAGGCGTAATTATGAATTATATGATTTTGAAGAGTTAGGAAGGGGAGACCCGGAGATTATTGAAACCGGCCGTAAGATTACAGTCGGAGAATATTCAGGGATTAAAGGTTTTAGAAACGTATATGATAAGCTTGAGGTCGCTTTTCACGATGAAAAAGAAGCGACCGAGCTTCTGGAATTGGTGCGATATGCGAACGTTCATAACCAGAAACCGCTTGTAGACGATGAATTGAAATTTATAGCTAAATATCCCGATATCGCGCGTAAAATTTTTACCATGACGCCGTAGGAAAGGAAAAAGCATGTTTAAAAATACCGTTATTGTCGGCGCTCAGTGGGGCGACGAAGGAAAAGGGAAAATCATTGATATCCTTTCGGAACGCGCGGATTATATCGTGCGGTATCAGGGGGGGAGCAATGCGGGACATACGGTTGTGGTTAACGGCAAAGAATATATTTTTCATTTAATCCCGTCAGGGATTTTGCATAAAGGAAAAATCTGCTGTATCGGTAACGGCGTTACTGTGGATCCCGCCTCGCTGATTAAAGAAATACATGGGTTAGCGGCCGCGGGAATAAAAGCTGAAAACCGTTTAAAGATTTCGCCCCTTGCCCATTTGATTTTTCCGTACCATAAAACTCTCGATGAACTTCGGGAATTGAAACGCACAAATCAGATCGGGACAACCCGGCGCGGCATCGGCCCCTGTTATGCCGATAAAGTAAACCGGTGCGGAATCCGCATGCTGGATCTTCTTAATCCGGGAGTTTTTAAAGAAAAACTTAAAGATAACCTTCGCGAGAAAAATGAAATTTTTAAAAAGGTCTATAATCATAAAGGCCTTGATTTTTCCCGGTTGTACCGGGAATATCTGGAGTTTGGGAAATTTTTAGAGCCGTATGTGTGTAATATTGTTGCCCTTTTAAATAATGCCGTTAAAGCCGATAAGCGTATTTTGTTTGAAGGCGCGCAGGGAACTTTTCTCGATATTGATTTCGGCACGTATCCTTTTGTAACATCTTCTTCGGCTACTTCCGGGGGGAGCTGTATTGGCAGCGGCGTGTCGCCTATCCATATTCATAACGTGGTGGGTGTGGCAAAAGCATATACGACCCGCGTGGGGGAAGGTCCTTTTCCCACGGAATTTGATCCTCAGTTTGGCAAGTTTATACGGGATAAAGGCGGGGAATATGGAGCGACTACGGGACGTCCTCGGCGGTGCGGATGGTTTGATCTTGTAATGATGAAGGAATCTGTCCTTCTCAACGGTATTTCCGAAGTGGCGTTAACGAAACTTGATATCCTCCATGGATTGAAAGAAATCAAGATAGCAGTCGCGTATAAATATAAGAATTCAACCTTTGAAGAATTTCCCCGCGATGCGGAAGTCTTGAGCAAGGCAAAACCCGTATATAAGACATTGCCTGGCTGGGATCAACCGGCAGAAAAAATAACGTCGTATAAACAATTGCCCAAAAACGCGCGGGCGTACATATCTTTTCTTGAGAATTCTCTGGAAGCGAAAATCAGCATTCTTTCCATTGGTTCAGCCCGGGATGAAACTTTGTTCTTATAGGTTGGTCTTTGTAACGATATACCATTAAAGTACATCCGTGGATTTCCTGCCTCTGAAAACGGCGAAATAGCTTGACTTGCCATATCGGTTATGATATATTTAGACGTCGTAATGATCCGAATGAATACATTGTCCGATTGAATTTATAAGGTGCGGAACGTATTGAAGGTATTGAAGTTGCATTGCTTCATTTTTAAATAGTGAATTTTTTATCTAAAGTTCTTTGACAAAATCTTAAGAGCGTTTTTTTATGATATTTTGAAACAATTTGTCGGCGGCAAGTTTTTCGACTATCATCGGGAAAATCTAAGGGGGTGCCGTAAAATGGAAGAGGGCGTGAAAAACCGTATTATTCTTATATTGTCTATTACGTCATTATTATTTTTAATGATTTCTGTTAAGTCATGCTCAAATACCCGTTCCGCCCGGTCAATTTTAAATGAGGAAAAATCAATGCGGTGGGACTTGGAGCAAAAAACCAGAGAATTGACTCAGCAAAACAAAGCACTCGAGGAGAAGGTGAAAATAATTACTCAGGAACTTGAAGATGAAAAAACAGCGAATTCCTCGATGAAAAAAACTTTGGATGAAGAACAGCTTGCGGCTAAGGCTTTAAAAGATGAGTTGCAAAAAATGAATGAATTGAAAAACACGCTGGAAGAAGATTTAAAAGAAGCTCTCGGAAAGAAGAAGGCAGAGAAATCTAATAAAAAGTAGACGGGTATTCCGTCCTCCAATTTTTCGTAGGGTCAACGGAAAATTGCCAAAAGCAGTGTGAAGGAGGTGGAGTAAGATGGCGGTGCTACGAAAGATTAAAGATAAAATAAAAAAAATGATTCGAGAAAGCAAGGGGTCTGCGGGCAAAAGCGTCAAAAAAACAACTCCCGCAACCCGTCGAATTCCTCGAATACTAAAACGCAACGCCGCAGTGGGGGGGAGGAA
>JAQUMS010000154.1 GCA_028717985.1 Candidatus Omnitrophota bacterium | reverse complement strand
CTTCTTCGGAACTTAACTCAATGGACGCTATAGCCTGTTTTGTTTCTTTTTGGATAGCTGAAATGAAACTTTCGATATGCTTTACTGCTGTGGCCGACGCTTCTGCCAGTTTTCTGACTTCTTCCGCGACCACCGCGAATCCTCTGCCGGTTTCTCCCGCCCGTGCCGCTTCAATTGCAGCATTTAATGCTAAAAGATTAGTCTGGTCTGCGATGGAGGTAATAGTTTCGGTGATTTCTCCGATTTGCACAGACATATGCCCCAGGGATTGTATAATTGTGCTTGTTTCCAGGACCGTATTTGTCAGTATTCCTATTTTCGCGACTGCTGCCTGGGCTTCGATCCTCGCTGATTCGGCCTGTATACTTGTTTCTTTAATGGCAATCCGTGTTTCCTGAGCGTCGTTCACGACTTTTTTGAGGCTTTCCGATGATTTTTGGATGAAGTTTGAAGTATCCTGCATCCGTTTCGACTGGATTATCGCTCCTTCTTTGAACTCGCTGATTGCCGAAGAAACTTCCTGTGCCGAAGCGTTGATTTCCTGGGTTGATGAAGAAAGCTGTTGAGCGGTCCCTGAAACTGTCTTAGCCGTTTCCTGTATCTTTGAAATCAGCTTATTCAGGTTTCCCATGAGAAAATTAAACAGGTCGCCAAGGTCCTTGATTTCATCGTCGCTTTTGATTTCAATCCGCCTGCTTAAATCTCCGCTGCTTGATGTTTTAAGGGCTCCTATTAATTCTCCTACTGAACGTAAAATCAACCTGCTTATGAACCAGCCTAATACTATGGCCAATATTACAGCCAGCATTGTAATGATGGCAAGAATAACATTCGCGCCCATCATTGCCTCGTCGGAATTACGCAAGGCCAGATACATTTCTTTGTCAAGTTGGTTGATAAGTCTGGTAACGGTATTATTGATGCTTTCCGCCGATCGGTTCAGAGCGTTTAAGTTTTCCGCCTTTTGCCGATTAAGTTCTTCATAAACTTTATTCATGTACGTCTGAAGTCTTGCGAAACTTTGTTCCATTTTTGTTACAACATCCGTGTCGCGGTTGAGGATATTTTGTTTTTCTTCCTGGGTCGCCGCTTTGTTTATTTCGGCAGCCATCGCGTTCAGTTTTTCATTTGTGAGCTTGAAATCCTGCAGCATCGACTGTAATTCTTTGTTATCGGTTGAATATGAGATAAGCCATTTTCCGATTATCCCTTGGGCGGGATCTGTCCCTCCGTCGAAAATCGCGTTGCGCATAATCGAGGTTTTTAATCTCTGCATCCAGTCAAGATGTTCAATTTGTGCTTTGTACAGGAATAAATTTAAATCATAGTATTCATTTCCCAGGAAAACAGTATATTTGGAAAAATTATTTTGCGTGATCATAAGCGCCTGGAGATGTTTCACGAATTCTTTATTCTGCGTTATCGCTTTATCTATGAGATCCTGAATAGCCGGGGATCCTTGAGTGACAGTAAGTTTTAAGTCTATATGATGGTATTTATCCGAGGTGATGATGTCGCGGTATTCCCGTGATCCGGTGCCATATTTAATCATGGCGGCATAAATGTTGAAGTCACCGGTATACTTTTTTATTTCGGTTTCGATTTCTTGGAGCCCTGTGCGGGCCATGGCATATTTCTCGGCGAGTTTTTGTGTGTTAATAATTGAAAGGGCCACGTTCATCGCGACATATTGAAGGGGGGCTTTGTCTTTTCCTATGGTGTTACCGGAGCGGGCAATAGTGTTTGACATGTAAATACCGATACTGCCGGCAATAAACACAAGAATAGCCACAGCCATGAACCCGCCCGCCAGTTTTTTGCCTAATGTAAACCTAATGATACACCTCCTTAAAATCAAACAGGAATAAGCCTTAACGGCGCTTTGCTGTGAAGGCAATCGGAAAAATCAGGGTTTCAAAAAATCACCGCTGTATGATACTATATTATTAATAGTAAGGGGTGATTTGTCAATGAATTTAGAGCAGAGGGCTGACGTTTGATGAGAAAAAACACTATTATCCTTTCAACTCTGTGTCTTGAAACAGGAACCGATATACAGCTTGCGCTGTATTATCTGGCGGCGTATTACCGGGCATATGGGTTTTTTTCAAAGCAGGGCGCACGAGTACGCATACGGGTTTTCAGCGAGAATGAATCGCCGGAAATTGTTGCGCGGGCGATAGCGTCTTATAATCCCGTCATTATCGGGTTTTCCTGTTATGTTTGGAATATACAGAAAATTATTGTCATTTCCCGTCTTATAAAAATCAGGTTTCCTTCCGTGGTTATTGTCTTGGGCGGCCCGGAAGTTTCTCCCCGTCCTGCGGAAATACTCCGTTCCGCGAAGCATGTGGATTATATTATAAGCGGCGAAGGGGAAAAAGCTTTTACTGAATTGTCCGATGCTGTAATTTCAGGGGCACTAAATCCCTTGAATATTTCCGGGGTTTCATTTCGGATAAACAGCAGGTTTATTCATTCGGCGAAACCGGCGCCTTCTCTTGATATGAAGAAGATACCTTCTCCGTATTTAGAAGGTTTAGTGCCTCTTTCTTCCCGGAATATTATAGATGTTCCTTTGGAAACCACCCGGGGATGTGTATATTCCTGCAGGTATTGTTATTATCATAAAAATGCCGGAAGCCCCCGCGCATTTCCATTACGGCGGGTTATGCGTGAACTAAGCCTGATTTTGCGTTCGCGTCCGAGGGAAGTATATATTATGGATGCTACGTTTAACGCTGATCCTGCCCGTGCAAAAAAGATCCTGTGTTTTTTTATCAGGCATAATGAAATCTCAGGGTTGCATGTGGAACTTCGGGCGGAATTACTGGATGAAGAAATGGTTGATTTGCTGGCGCGGGCCCGGGTTACTATGATTGAAATAGGGGTGCAGAGCGTTAATCGTGTAACACTGCGGCTTTTGCGAAGGCCGTTCAATAAAAATTTATTCGCGCGATCTTTAGCTTTGCTTAACACGAGGCGTATCCCGTATGAGGTACAGTTTATTGATTGTCTTCCGGGGCAGAGATATGAAGAATTAAAAAAGGGGCTGAATTGGGTATTCAGCCTTAAACCGTTCCGTGTTGAAATTTTTAAATTACACGTTTTACCCGGGACGTATCTCAGGAAGCATTCCGGAGAATATGGAATTATTTATGACCACAATCCTCCGTATTTAGCACGGCGGAGTGGCGTGATGAACGCCCGAGAACTAAAAAAAACTGAACGCCTGCGTTTTGCTGTACAACGGTTATATGACGCGCCGCTTTTCAGGACCACTCTTTTCACGGCCAAAGAAGTATTGAAGATTGAATACTGCGAAATTTTTGAATTATGGTCGGAATGGGAATTAAGGTTTAAAAAACGCCGAGCCGGGAGGATTCAAGAATCGTATTTTGACGCCCTTAATGAATCCCTGCCTGATTTCCTTTGTTTTTTGTGCAAGAAATCAGGCAGGGATGAAGAGTACAATACATTATTGCCGGTTTTAAAACGCAGCTTCCGGGAATATGAACAGTGGGAAAAAACTATTGGTTCCCAAGTTGTTTTACGCCGTAAAGCCTCAGAAGGTCGTTGACGTTGGTAGTTTTTAAATCTATTCCTCCGGAATCTCCCAGAGGCAGGAGAAAAATCCGTTTTCCTGCGAGTGCTTCTGCGAGCCGCATCTTAACCATGGTTTTCCCGCCCGAACTGTTTAGTGCTTCTACCATTTTCTCGATGCCTTTTGCTTCAGCTGTTCCTTCGGTTTCTATCGCTTTGGAAATCATCTCTTGTTGTTCATAATAGGCGTCAACAGAAATTTTCGCCCGCATATACTCTCCGTCAACCTGCGCGATCATTTTATTTACATCCCCCTGCGCCTGTTGAAGGCGTTCCCGGTATTCTTCAACCGTTGCTTTTGCTTCTGATTTAAAACGTTCAGCCATCTGATCAGCGATTTTCTTTTCTTCGATAGCTTTTTGATACGCAGAATTAAACCGGTAATCTTTAGGCAGGACGCTTTCAATGATCACTCCGTACGGATTCAAAATCTTGTTAAGGGCGTCTTTTACTATATCCGCTTTTTCGGTGCGTTTATTGGCAACATAAAAATCTTCGGTTTTAAGCTCGCCGAATAATTCGCGGATTATATTTCTTGTAACGGGCCGAAGGACTTTTTCTTCCAGTTCAAAACTATTTTTTGCGACGTGGGCGAGGATAAACGGAGCGTTATTCGGATCGATCCGGTATGCGATTATGACGTCCAACCCGATGTCATTCCCGTCTATTGTTTTAAAAATAAGATCATCTTTTCCCATGCGCACGCCGCGTTCGGAAGCGGTCATCTCCATGTTTTGGAGTTTTGTATCAAAGGTATACCATTCATTAATGAACGGCGGGAAAAAGTAGGTTACTCCAGGAGCGTAAACCTGCTGGACAACCCCGCTTTTGGCAAAAGGTGACCATTTAATGACACGTACCCCTACTTCGGTTGATTTTGTCTGATGAGGAAGGGAGGCAAGAACAATAATAATAATAATGACGGGGACAATAATTCCCGCCCATGATGT
>JAQUMS010000153.1 GCA_028717985.1 Candidatus Omnitrophota bacterium | reverse complement strand
CCATGGTAAAGCTTGCCGGACAGAATCTTGCTGCCCGGAAGCCTCACCCTTTGATCAAATTTTTCTTCTTTGATCACGCGCCTATCGAAAAGAGGATAGCGTTTGCCAGGAAAGCCTGATATAACGCTGCCGTGTTTCTCCGTCACCCTGCACACGTTTAAAATCTGATTTTTACCGGTGATTTTATTTCCGGCTGGATAAAAATTCGGCGATTCTTTCCGCCGCGCGCTGGCTTGCCCCTTTTTCCCCGAGGGATGCGATAACGAATGCGAGCTCTTTTTTGATCGTGGATGACAAGGCGGGATCTTGTATTATTTTCATAGCGTATAAAGCGATCTTTTCCGGTTTGGCGTCAAACTGTATAAATTCTTCTATGAACTTTTTCCCCCTGACCACGTTTACCAGCCCGATATACGGAATTTTTATGACCAGCGAGCCGAACACCCATGTCAGAAGTGATGTTTTATAAAGAATAAGCATCGGTACTTCCGCGATGGCGGTGTCCAGAGTTGCAGTTCCTGAAGCTACCAGCGCGAAATCCGCGGATACAAGGTTCTTTGAAACGCTGTCCGTTACAATGGCCGGGTGTATGCTTGATTGCGCGCACGCGTCTGTAAATAATTCATTTTTTACAGAAGAAGAGCGGAAGACAATAAATTGGATTTTTTCTTTAAAGCGGCCGCGCATTATTTCAGCCGCTTTCAGCATAATCGGTAAAAGTATTGTTACTTCTCTTTCTCTGGAACCCGGGAGCAGGGCGACGGTTATTTTTTTTCCATCAAGGCCCACAGAAGATAAAAACTGTTCTTTTGGTGCAGGCGGCACGCAATTCTCAAGCAGAGGGTGTCCGCACCAGAATACGGGCACGTCCGCTTTTCTATACAGCTCTTCTTCAAATTTAAAAAACACGATCATTAAGGCCACGTTTTTTTTGATCGTGTTTATTCGTTCTTTTCCCCATGCCCATAGCTGGGGGGATATATAATAAATTACAGGGATGTTTCTTTTTTTGAGTTCGTGGGCCAGCTTGAGATTGAAACCCGGATAATCTATTACGATGGCGGCATCGGGTTTTTTCTCGTCGATTTCCTGAAGAAGCGCGGTGAATATTTTTTTGAATTTTCCGTAATGCTTTATAACCTCCCAGATTCCTACAACTGCCAGTTCAACGAGGTTAAAACTCAGGGAAACTCCCTGCTCGTGGAGTTTAGGCCCTCCCAGACCGAAAAAACTGAGGCCGGGATACAGTTCCTTCAAAGCTTTCACAAGGTTTGAAGCGTGCTGATCTCCGGAAGCTTCTCCGGCAACGATCAGGATAGTTTTATGTTTTTCCATATCTGTTTTTGTATGGTGAGCGCGACAGCGAGAGCATCGCGGGCGACAGTCCCGGAGACTACGGGGAGTTTTCTTTCCCGAACGCAGTCTAAGAAAGAGGATAATTCTTTTTTGAGGGGTTCTTCTTTTTCAATAGGAAGGCTTTCTTTGGTAATACCCAGGGCATTTTTTCTATACACAAAAGCTTGTTCATTGCGGTAATCCAGCGAGATGTATGTGTCTTTAAAGAAAATCCTGATTTTTCGCATCCATTCATCCGACACTCTGCTTACGGTAAGGTTTGCCACACAGCCGTTTTCAAACGTGAGCCGCGCATTTGCGATATCTTCGTATTGGGTAAGGACATTGATTCCGACTCCTTCGGCTTTTTTAAGAGGGGAATGGACTAATCCCAGAATGATATCAATGTCGTGGATCATCAGGTCAAGCACTACTCCGACATCGAGGGATCTATTGGGGAACGGGCTGAGCCGGTGGCATTCTATGAACCGGGGGTGGGAGATGAGTTGTTGTGACGCGGAAAAGGCGGAGTTAAACCGTTCCACATGCCCAACTTGAAGTATAGCCTTATTTTTTTCAGCAAGGGCAATCAAGGTATCGGCCTGTTTAAGATTGGTGGTAAACGGTTTTTCCACGAGTACATCTATTTTCCGCTTGAGAAATTCCCGGGCTACTTCAAAATGTTTTATGGTAGGTACTGCGATGCTGACCGCCTGAACAAGGGGAAATAATTCCCTGTAATCGTTAAAGTGGCGGCTGTTGGTAGCTTCTGCCGCTGTCCGGCTTTTTGACTGATCAATGTCGCAGACTCCAACAAGGCGGGCGTGGGGGAGTTCTGCGTATATGCGCGCATGGATTGATCCGAGGCGCCCTGCCCCAATAACGGCGATATTAATTTTATCAGAAGTGTTCATAGGCCGAATAATAATATGGATTAAGCTGATATTTTAATGTTAATTCGATGTTAACAAAGACCTTGTAAAAAGTCAATAACTTTGATATAATCTCCCAGTGATTTTCCATTGTTTTTAACAAGGTTCTTGTTCGTAAACAATCCTTTTTCTTTTCCCTCGCGGGACTAGAGAGCTCTCTGGTTTTCAGCCTCAAATCATGAATGAATATCTAAAATTTATACGTTTTTTAAAGCCCCATTCAGGTATCCTGGGTTTGGCTGTGGTTTTTATGGCCCTGTCCTCTTTGTTCGACTGGGTGTCAATTGCTATGATCGTACCCGTGGTGGACAAAGTCTTTAACAAGGGCACAATCATTTTTCCCGTTAAGATGCCTCCGGCAATAGATTCTATCGTCCGGTCTATCAATGCCGTACCGCAGCTTGAATTATTGAATTATTTGATGATTGTTATCCCGATTTTGTTTTTGTTCAAAGGGATATTTAACTTTTTGTATTCATATTATATGTCGGATATAGGCCAACTATGCGTCAGGGACATCCGAAGCCGCCTGTATGAAAAAATTCAGTCTTTGTCGCTGGAGTATTTTACCCGGAAAAGGGCGGGGGAGCTTATTTCCCGGATTACCAATGACGTAAAAGTTGTGGAAAACGCCCTCTCATACGGAACGACGGATTTGTTTTACCAGTCGTTTCTTGTAATTGCTTTTTCCATCACCATCTTTTTTATTCATTGGAAACTGGCGTTAATTTCCTTTTTGCTTGTTCCGCTCCTTATTTTTCCTATCGTGAAAGTCGGGAAAATTTTGCGTAAGATTTCAAAGACTTCCCAGGAGAAAATGGCCGATATTAATTCTCTCTTAATTGAAACCATCAGCGGTGTCCGTATTGTAAAGGCGTTTAATATGGAAAATGGGGAGATTAAAAAGTTCCAGGCGCACAATCAGCGGTATTATAAACTAAGCATGAAAGCGATTAAACGGACTTTATTGCTTGGGCCTGCAACGGAGCTTCTCGGGGTTATCTTTGCCGTTCTTATTCTGGCATGGGTGGGAAAGGATGTTATTGCCGGCAAAATATCTTTCGGCGTATTTATGCTTTTTCTGGGTTCTTTGTTTTCTTTGATCAGGCCGATAAAAAAACTCAGCCAGGTTAACTCCCTGAATCAGCAGGCTATGGCGGCCAATAACCGTATCTATGAAATACTGGATTGTATTCCGACTGTCGTTGAAAAAGCCCAGAGCCGTTCGCTCACGGGATTTAACCGGAATATTTTGTTTGATCACGTGTGGTTCAATCACGGCGATGTGCCTGTTTTGCACGATATTACACTGGAAATAAAGAAAGGCCAGATAATTGCGATTGTCGGGCCCAGCGGCGCCGGAAAAACAACGTTAGTTGATTTAATCCCGCGTTTTTATGATCCGTGCGAAGGCCGTATCCTGATAGATGGGGAGGACATAAAAGAATTTTCTTTGTCGTCTCTGCGCCGGCACATTGGGATTGTTACTCAGGAAACTATTTTGTTTAACGAGACTATAAAAATGAACATAGCATATGGTAAAACGGATGCGTCTGATGAAGAAATAGAAGAGGCGGCGAAAAAGGCCTACGCACATGATTTTATCAAACGGTTCCCTCAAGGGTATGATACGGTTATCGGCGACAGAGGCATGAAAATGTCCGGAGGGGAACGCCAGCGGATTGCTATTGCCAGAGCGATTCTTAAAAACCCTCCGATTTTGATACTTGATGAGGCCACGTCACAGCTTGATACGCAATCAGAACGGATTGTTCAGGATGCGTTAAACAAGCTTGTCGAAGGAAGGACCGTATTTGTTATCGCTCATCGTTTGTCGACTATCCGCAGCGCCCATCGTATCATTGTCGTGGAATCGGGGAACATAGTTGAATCGGGGATGCATGATGAGTTGTTGAATAAGAACGGTCTGTATAAAAGTTTGTATATGAATCAGCGCATTCAATAAAACAGGTGTAACTTGATTATGTCCGAGATTTATGTTACTGTGAAATAAAAAAAACGGATCGCGTCTCTATGAAGAATTTTATAAAAATCGTAGAAAAATTTCATAAAACAAAAATCCTGATAGTAGGTGATCTTATCCTGGATGAATTTATTTGGGGAGACGTGGACAGGATTTCTCCTGAGGCCCCTGTTCCGGTTGTATGGGCGAAGAAACGAACATACATGCCGGGCGGCGCAGCAAACGTTGCTAATAATATCCGTTCTCTTGATGGCGACGTATGCCTGGTTGGTGTGGCGGGAGAAGATGATCACGCGGAGATCCTGGTTTCGGAATTGCGCAAAC
>JAQUMS010000152.1 GCA_028717985.1 Candidatus Omnitrophota bacterium | reverse complement strand
CGTATGACTGCGCAAAAGATATCTTTCCGCCTGCGCAGAAGGCGCATGAAGATAAAACGTGTCAAACGCGTCGCGGGACGGATGTTCCAGAGGAATATTTAATCCGCTGAAATTATTATATTCTGTTTCGATTTCCGGCCCTTCGACAACCCTGAATCCCATTTTGTTGAAAATCGAGCATATCTCTTCAATGATCTGAGTTATTGGATGCACATGGCCTATATCCTGAGCAATCCCCGGCATCGTAATATCGCACGAAACACCGCGCGTTTCATCGGTATGCATGGAAGAAACTGTTTTTTCTTTATCCGTAACAATTGTCGTGATCCGGTTCTTAAGCGCATTAACCTGCTGCCCGAACCCGGCGCGCGCTTCTTTCGGCACCAAGGGAATTTGACTGGTCAATTGCGCGAGGATGCCTTTTCTTCCGAGATATTTTACCCTGAATTCCTCAAGATGATGAAAAGAAACAATCGCCTGAGCCTCTGTTTCAACTTCAGCCTTTACTTTTTCTATATCCATACTCCACCACCCTATATCTGTTTACGTTTTTTGTCTACAAATCGCGAAAGCACCCAAACAGCAACCAAAATCATAACCGACATTATCCCCGTTCGTTGTTTAACGGGATCAAGAATCTCGGGGATAGGTTTACCGCGTTTATGAACGGATACTGACTGGGCATGAATATCCAAATCCCCGCCATGCTCAGCGCAGGCTCGGTGGAATATTCCTTTAATTACAAGCCAGTCTCCGCGTCCTTTATACGATCCCGAGAATTGAATATCCCGGGCATCTTCACCTTCCGCCCACACGCTCACCGCGTTTCTTCCGTCATTAAGGTTCAGCCAAACATGCCTTCCGCGATGCATTACGTCCCCGATAACTTCCCCCTCGAAATCAACAACCTGGCCGTCATATTTTTTCGCGTTATCGATAAGTTCAGAGCTCACAATAGATTGGGCAGCACAGAGAAATTCCCCTAAAAAAATATATACACATAAACCGAAAGTAAACCAGACGGCTTTACTAAAATTATATGCTTTGTTTTGCATTAATTCCTTGTGTCATTTTCCGCGTAAAGCGGCAAAAAGAAAACCGATAAGAGTGAAAACAGACATAAATTCCAAACGTCCCGCCCACATTTCAATTATATACGTTATTTTCAAAACGCTCGGCATTGCTGTATCCGTAATCCCGCACGACAACCCCACATTTGCGGCGGCTGAAGTTGATTCAAAAAGAGATTCCAGAAACGGATACCCGCATAACATTCCTATAACTGATCCGGCACAATACAAAACAAGATATGACAGCGTAATCAAAAGAGCCGAACGTACTTGTTTATCTTCAAGAAAAACATCCTTTATATGATGGAATTTCTGCATTACAACGGAACGCTCGGGGAGCATGATAATTTTTAAATCCTGTTTCAGCGCCTGAAAAATAATCCCGATGCGGAGCATTTTGATAGCTCCCGTGGTGGAGCAAACCGCCCCACCTAAGGCCATCGCGCAGATGAAACCGACAAGGGCCAAATGAGGCCATTCATCCACAAATTGATTAGCGTATATTGTCTGAAAGCCCGTGCCGGTATGCCCGGAAATCAACTGATAAAATCCTTTGCGGAATAAAACCATCGTTTGAGGATACGTATTCAACTGATTTAACCCTATCAGTGTTATAAAAAGCGTGGCCAGAATAGTAAAAAAAAGCGTGCGTGTTTCAATATTCCTAAAAATTTCCCTGCGCTTTCCCATCCAAACATAATAATGCAGTTTAAAATTCAGGGAACCCAGGATCATGATAATAATGGTTATAATTTCAAACGACAGACTATGATAATATAAAATATTTTGTGTCTGCGGGGTAAATCCTCCGGTATCAAACGCCGCCATAAAAACGCACGCGCCGTGAAAAAACGCCCTAAACAGCCCCATTCCCGATGATACACCGGTAATCCCCAAAGCGAACGTGCCTAAAATCAGGTATACGATACTAACCATCCAGATAAACCTGCTTGTATGAATCACATTAGGCAAAATACGCTCATCACGTGCTTCTCCGACATACATTTTAAAAGCGCCCGCAAGGCCTTTGACAAAAAACGAAAGAGCGACTATCACAATACCCTGTCCGCCGACAAACATAATAAGATGCCGCCATAAATTATGAGTATAGGACAGGTGATCCAGGTCCTGAACAAGGGTCAGCCCTGTTGTCGCAAAACCGGACATCGATTCAAAACTGGCATCAAGGAATGAATTCCAGTGCCCGCTTAAATATAACGGGATCGCCCCAAAAAACATCGCGGCGAGCCAGGCAAGAGACACCATTACCATCCCCTGCATCCAGTTAAGATCCCGCGTTGTTTCGC
This sequence comes from Candidatus Omnitrophota bacterium, assembly GCA_028717985.1. GTDB lineage: Bacteria > Omnitrophota > Gorgyraeia > Gygaellales > Profunditerraquicolaceae > STD1-16. The sequence goes on along the minus strand of JAQUMS010000152.1, from coordinate 2,203 downwards.
AGAGCTTCGTAAGGGAAAAACCGGTAAACAGAGTTACTGAACCTCCAATTAAAAAATCAAACGCGGGATTCCATTCCTGTACCGTTACGGCAAATACCATCGGCAGGAACATTATAAATCCAAGACCTACTATAATTTTCCCGAGGTAAAATCCTATATTTTGTATATCTTCGGCTGTCGGCTTAATAAGCATACAGATCCACTACCTCATTGTGATAATAAAACAAAGAATATATGCCGCGGCAAGAATACACAAAGAATACGCGATTTCGGTAACAATCCCCAATATTTTATTCGTTATAGATTTAAAATACATACGTTTACATCCTTTTCAATACGAAAAGCGCGTAAATTTCTTTGGACGTACATATATATATCACCCTATCCCGGAACATTCCAGGAAATACTCCATAGAGCAATTCCAATTAGTCCCGTTATGGATTCTGGGGAGAGCTATAAATTTCCGGCCAGTACACTTAAAAGCTGAGATTCGTTTCCAACTAAGGTAAGGGCAATGATATCATCGCCGGCTTTAAGAACAGTATCTCCTTTGGGAACGATGACTTCTTCTCCCCTCACGAGAGAAACTAATACGGAATTTTGAGGCAGCGTGATGTTCCGGATTTCTTTATTGATAACGGGGGAATCTTTCGGCAAATCAATGCGGACAATAGCCAGTTTCCCGCGTTTGAACGTCATAAGATTGATAAAATCCGAGAAAGAAACCTCTTCTTCAATGACTTTTGCTATAATTTTCGTTGCATCGACGGGAACATCAATCCCTAATTCAGCGAAAATATGTTCGCTGTCAGGATTATTGACGCGAGCGACCGCCCGTTTTACATTGAATTTTTCTTTTGCAAGCTGGCAGATAATTAAATTGTCTTCATCGTCACCGGTAACGGCGGCGACCACATCGGCTTGATCAATGCCGGCTTCTTCAAGGATTCTCGGATCGCAGGAATCGCCGTTAATTACCAGGATATTGTTTAAAATTTTCGCGATTTCTTCGCAAACAGATTTATCCCTGTCGATTATGCTTACGACATGATTGCTTAACGCGAGCTTTTTTGCTAAAAAAAATCCGATTTTTCCTGCTCCTGCAATGACGATTTTCATACGTTTGATTCTAACTGAAATTTCTTCCTGATATCTTCCAGACCGGCAACTTTGACAACAGCCATAATCGTATCTTTAGCCGCCAAAATAGTTTCTTGTTCAGGAATAATAACTTCGTGCAGTTTACGTATTGCAACCACAAGGAATTCTTTCGGAATATTGATATCCTTAATCTTTTTCCCGATCAGGTCGTCTTTCACGTCAATCTCAATGACTCCCAGATCTTTCGATTCAATTAAGTAACTGGAAAACCGGCTTTCCACAATTTTATCGCGCAACATGGCAGCGAACAACATTGTCCCGCTGATAACATCAAGTCCCAACGCGGCATAAATATGCGCGCGTTGAGGATCATAAACCCTCGCGATAACCTTGGGAACGTTAAAAATTTTCTTAGCGATCTGCGCGGCAACCAGGTTTGTATTATCGCCGTTCGTCACCGAACAAAAAACGTCGGCTTTTTCAATATTAACCTGTTTGAGAAGTTCCAGATCAAATCCGCTTCCCACCAATGAAATACCATTAAAGGTATTTCCAAGGCGTTCTAACGCAGCCTGTTGTTTATCAATAACAACCACATCATGGCCCTCGTTAGAAAGCAATTTCGCGACTTCCGCTCCTACACGTCCACACCCGACGATAATAACCAACATACATTCTTATTGTTTAGCGAGAGTAATTAATTTTTTCAATACTTTCTCATCACTAACCGCCAAATCCGCAAGAATCTTACGGTCAATAACAATATTTGCTTTTTTCAAGGCATTCATAAAACGGCTGTAGGTGATACCTTCTGCGCGGCATGCGCTGTTAATCCGGGTGATCCACAGGCGGCGAAAATCACGTTTACGCTGTTTTCTGCCTTCATACGCAAAAACCTCGGCATGTGCGAGGGCGCGACGGGCCTGCTGGAACTGCTTACTCCTGTCTCCCCAGAAACCTTTCGCTTTCTTCAATACTCTTTTTTTTCTTCTTTTTGTTGCGACACTATGTTTAACTTTAGTCATTTTTTACCTCATCTTTCATTTAATAAAATTACGGCTGAGCCGCATACCACGAGAGCATTCTGAACTATCTTCTTTTT
>JAQUMS010000151.1 GCA_028717985.1 Candidatus Omnitrophota bacterium | reverse complement strand
GGAGGAATGCTTGTCTGAGCATGATCTTACGCGATATAAGCAGCTTCTTGAATATCTTTCCCCAGGTAAATTTCAGTATAAGAATCTGCCATTCGCGGATCGTGAAATCGGGGGGATATTCGCGGCATATTCATCACGCGAGATATCAGTAAAGCGGCTTGCCCGTATGCTTGGTTTACAGGAATCCACCAGCGCCGATATGCAGAAGGTCCATAAGTTATTAGGCAGAATGCTGAAATCCGGATTATTTGTCCGGAAGGGGCGAGATATGTATGAATTACAGCCTGGAATAGCGCGGCTTGTCGGCTGGTATATTGAAGAAGATCCTTCCGCGCACGATTTTGCGGATAAGCTTGGTATTACAACCGTGCGGAAGAATTATTCCGTTAAACACGATAAAATGAAAGCCCGGCTTTTTCAGGTAAGTGCGGCAATGAGGAAAGCGCAGTTTGACCGGAAGAAGGCAATACAAATATTAAGTAAAGAACGCGGGCGATCAATTGCTAAACCGACATTTAACGGCTGGATACAGGAATTAACCAATCCGGAAAGCAGATATTTTGACCCTGATTTCGCGTCAGAGATGTCCCTCTATGAAATTAGCTCACAGGATGTACAAGAAGCGATGGAGAAAGAAGATTTTGACGGCCGCAAAGCGCTGAAATATCTAACTGATCACGGTAAAAAGAAGATAAAACCGGCTAATATTTACACGGTGATTTACCGGTTGACCACTCCGGGAACGGCCCAATACGACGAAAACTTTACCCGTGAATATAACAAGCGGAAACTTACGGTTGACGAGGTGAAATCGGCATTCGAAATAAGCGGATACGATCCGCATAAAGGCTTTGAAATATTACAATCGCAATACGGTAAAATTATTACGTATGAGGCGGTATATGCCTGGGTAAAAAAATTGACTAATGGTCAGAGTAAATATCACGACCCTGAATTCGCTTTAAAATATCACGAAGCCGCAGGACACCGCAAACTCCGTGCACATCCCACCGTACGCGTTGTCCGCAAACCGCGTGAACGTAATAAGCAACCTCGGATTATTTCTTCTACAGCCAAATCCATTCCTCAGCCGCGCAATGTCCCTGAAGATCAAGAACAACCTGAAATTGTATCTTCACCCGTTGCAATACAAGCGTTACCGGAAGTTGTAGACGAAAAACTGGTTAAGTTATTTGCCGAACAGTTGGATGAAAAAATAAACTATTACCTGAGGAATAATTCATTCAGTACCGCTATTCATTATCTGGATTCCCTCCGTATCCTGCATAATGCAAATCAGCAGTTCCAAACGGTAATGATGGAAAAAGAGGTATGTATTTGGAATGCTGTGTGGTTCGCGAACGATATTAAATTTACCAGGGACCATATTGTCGGCTTATCGTATTCGTTGCCTTTTATTTTGCAGGAACGGTTTAAATCCCTTCAGTTAGGACCGGTGATGCTTCATCCGTTCGGGGATTTGTTTGTGCGGTACCGCATTCCTGCCACGGCGGAAAATCTGCGTATTATTCTTGATTTAATCCCGGGAATAACCGCCACTGAAGTCCGGTCGGAGTTTGATTCTCTTAACAGATATCTGCGCGATGAAATGGCGAAAAATCCCGCCGGCGGATTTATCAATCCCGGGAAATTGACATTGAGCGTTGACAATGAATCTTTCCGACGTGTTAGAAAAGCGATGGGGCGGTTTTCCGATAATGACGGCGGCATAGAAGAATATCCTTCTGCCTGGGGTCTGGGTGAATACCGGGAATCTTACTGGGAGCGCCCGGTTTATCGCGGTGAGGATACGGTTGAAGACGATGTGTATGATAGGTATGGGTTGTTGATCGGAGAAGATAATTTTTATGACCTGGAAGAGACATACGGCGAAAGGCTCGGCGAATTATTAGAGGAAGGCGCGCTTGTGGAGTCTTTAGACGAAGTGATCAACGTGTTTGAAAGGCTTTATCCGCTGGCACGTTTTGAATGGGCGCCGGATGTGTATGGAAGGCCGGAACTGCTTATAGCTAAGGAAGCTATGCGGTACGGGATAAAGTGTGAACGGGATAATTTTGGTGATTCATTGCGGACGTTTGACCTTATGTGCCGTGAGTTCCTGTATTCCGGGATGTCCTGTAAAGAAGTCTTTTTTCATAATAAAACGCGGCGCTTAGGCGGGTTTGTTTACACCATCTATGACCCTGAAACAAAGATTGCCGCGCGAATTTCAATACGGAAGGAAGGGATCGGTTATATTGAAAAATTCGGCAGAATGAAGAAAGACACGTTTAATGAAAAAATAAAAACATTGGAATTGATCCGGATCAGGTCGGGGAATATTCAGCGGACAGGTTTTACGGTCATGAGCTCTGTGCGTTATTCTGATTGGCAATACATGCATTACGGTATCAGCGGCATGGTGAAAAGCGGACAAAGTATCGCGCCCCGCGATTTATATGAACAGGACAAAAATGCCTGGTTAAGTCTGCTGTCCCAGGCGTATCCTTATGCGCGTGATATGGAATTTCCTCGGTATACCATTACGGAAGCCGATCTTAAAACAATCCAGATTGTTGATAATGCCCGTACGCTCCTGGGCCTGGCGAATTATTATTCCCTGAATCCGGGTGCAATCGCGTATGCATTTTATACGCGTTTTCAGAGGAAACACAAATTCAACGGCGGGATGCAGAATATTTTTTATTATCACTCTCTTATGTATGATGCCGAACGGGCGTGGCAAATTATACAGAAAGAAGAGAGAGAGCATTTATATCAATTTTCTGAAGACGGAGTCCCGGAAGAAAAATTATGGGAGTTATTCTTGGAACGTCTGGTAATCTCCCGATTCACCGTTACAAAATCCATCCGCGAAGCCCGTGAAAAACGTGATTGGCTGTGGAAAAACTTTTTGCCTGTTTGTTCCTTTTGTATGGACGCTGATCGGGAATATTTAAAAGAGAGAGCAGCTTTCTTGCGCGAAAACAAAATTTTCTTATCTCATGTCACTCTTCAGGATTACAGCATTGAGTATTTGAAGACGCTTGTAGGTATATGGAAAATGCTGGGGATTGAACCGAATTCGTATAATATTTCGATTTTAAGCAAACTTGAGGATCTGCTTTACTTAATTGTTCAGCTTGCCGAAAAAGGCTATCCGATACATACGTATTACCTGAGGCCGGGCATCGATTTTAATAAGATTGTTGATGAGATAGAAGAAGAACGGGAGTATGAATTTACTGAATCGAACAGATTTGAGAACATAGCGTTAAAAGCCAAACCGTTTCCTTCCGCTTTAACGAAAGAAGAAATTTCTGCCGCGCTGTGGAATGCGGATATTTTTCATGTTTTTGGTTTTGGTCATCCGGATGCCATTGCCAGTACCGATGATCATAATGTTTCTGCCGTTGAAGTTAAACAATGGTCTCCGGGACATTTTCAGGCGTTCTACAATCTTATTGAATTGTTGGATTCGATCAAGGATCATCAGACGGATTTTGAAGATGGTTTTGACGCGCTTGTCGAGCAGAATATGCCGAAATTGCGTTTTATCTTGGAACGCCACGGCAAGCATCCTCAGGAAAGCCATATGTTTCAGATCCGGCGTCACTGCAGGACTATGAGGGTACTTGAACAGAGTAATAGATTGTGGAGATTTAACGGTAACATTATCCTGAAGGTTGTTCCTGAAAGCGTAGAAGCCGCGGGAAAAGTTGCCGATTATTTGAATGAACATGCGGCGCTGGTGGGGTGGGGTTTTAAAAGAATAAAAGTAGTTCCTGTCGAGAAAAATGATGAGAATGACGGCGGTGGTGATGATTCTCTCTGGAAGATAAAATGTGCTGTTGATGCCCGGCGGCTTGGAATGAGTGTTTCCGAAGACTTGGAGTTGTTCTTTGAGACGTGGAAGTTTTTTGCCGCGCATAATTCCCTGTTTACAGGCAAGGAATTGTTTGAGGCGCGGCGGCTTCATGCTGACGAGAGATTGATCCGCGAATTTCTTAAGCAGAAAATAACCGGATTTACAGCTGAAGATGTTTTTAGTGAAGATGAAAGTATTGTCGCGTTTTTTACCGTGAATAATAGAAAAATCATGGTGCGTATTGCTCCCGATTCATTCGTTGATTATCTGACCGATACGTCGAAACTGCATTCATTCTTCGGTAAAGGGATCCGTGTTGATATTCTTCTTGATCCCGAAGAGATTGATCTGATCATCCGCGACTTGAAATTTTACCGCGCGCATCCGGAGTTTTACCGGTATGTGTATGATTTAAATTCAGAGGAACACGGGAAAGTTATGGGAGCTATTACTTCGTTATCGTTGTTGCTTGACGATCCTGTGTTCGCATCGGAAGCCCGCAGGCTTCTGCATGCGGCTTTATTCATTTCTGATCCTGAAGCTCAAAGAAAAGCGCAGGAGATTTTAGTAAATCTCAACAGAGGCAGGCCTTTAGTGTTTCCTGCCGCCGGGGATGTCCGTGTGGCGGTGCTTGATGAGAATATTCCTTTTGAAGATATACGGCTTGAAGTAGGTTTTGATCCTATTGAGGATACAGAAGCATTAGGCGGATTTCACGCCCGTCTTGCGGTC
>JAQUMS010000150.1 GCA_028717985.1 Candidatus Omnitrophota bacterium | reverse complement strand
CCGTTTGTCCTTCAAACTATCCAGCAATTCGCGCAATACCGGACTTACGGTCATGATCCGGCTGAATAACCTTCGGGGACTGATTTGACCGGCCATTACCACTTTTGTAACACCTTCAAATTTAAAGATATCGAATAACCGGTTAAAATCCTTTAGGTCAAGCCAATAAATTTTATCGGCGTGATGGCGTAATTGAGTGGATGTTTCCCCTTTAATGGCGACGGCGACAATCGAACATCCTCTTTTCTTCGCGCATTCAGCAAACAATAAAGGAAACTTCCTGTTTCCGGCAATTAACCCGATTTTTTCCATTACGCAGATTCCAAAGGTTCGTTAAGAACGTTCCGTTTTGGGGATCTCACTGAACGAGATATTGTCCGTGAAGGATTTTTTAAAAAATCACACAGGGATACCACGTCGGGATTTGTCTCATTCTCCTCCAAGAGCTTAGACAAACCGTGTCTGATAGTTAGCCCGGAAAAGAAAAGCACGGCAAACGCATGCTTTAATTTATTAATTGAATCACGAGAGTAATTATTACGTTTAAGGCCGATAAGATTAAGTCCGTAAATACGCGCCGGGTGTCCGTCACAGGTAGAAAAAGGAGGTATATCCTGCACAACTTTTGAACATCCTCCAACAATAGAAAGGCGGCCGATCCTCACGAACTGATGAACGGCAACCAATCCGCTTATCAACGCGCGGTCTCCGACAGTAACGTGCCCCGCAAGAGTCCCGCCGTTGGCGATAACGCAATGGTCCCCGACAACACAATCATGGGCGACATGAGAATACGCCATAAACAGATTATTGTTCCCAATGACCGTTTTCCCCTCTTCTTTCGTGCCGGGATTAAACGTAGTATATTCACGGATTGTATTATTATCCCCGATAATCAAATAATTTTTTTCGCCCTTATATTTAAGGTCCTGCGGAGAACTTCCTAAGATCGCCCCGCTGAAAATCCTGCAATTTTTCCCAATAGTGGTATTGCCCTTAATCAGGCAATGCGTGGCAATATGCGTTCCGTCGCCGATAATAACAGATCCCTCTAATACGGTAAAGGGTCCAATTTCCACGTCTTTTCCGATCTTTGCTTCTTTGGAGATTACCGCGGTCGAATGAATTTTAGTATCTTTCATATGTATTATCAGGCATCGCCGCCAAGAACAACCACAAATTCCGCCTCTGCGACAACTTTCCCGTCAACTAACGCTTGCCCCCGGACCTGGCCTGAGCGGGACTTGATTTTAACCGCTTCCACCTCAAACACAAGCTGATCTCCGGGAACAACCGGTTTTCTGAATTTAACGTTATTGATCGTCATAAAAAACGCGATCTTTCCCCTGTTTTCTTCTGCAGCAAGCATCATAATTCCCCCCACCTGCGCCATCGCCTCCACAATAAGAACACCCGGCATAACAGGCATTTCAGGGAAATGTCCTTTAAAAAAATAATCGTTGATAGTGACATTTTTAATACCGACGCACTTTTTCCCTCTCTCAAGAGACAAAATACGGTCAACGAATAAAAACGGCTCGCGATGCGGAAGGATTTTTTTAATTTCGTTAATATCCATCTGCTGTCCGGCCGGAAGTTCATATTTAATAGAAATTTGCTGCGGCGGAGAAAATTTTTGTTTCTGCTGGTCTATTTTCTTGAGTAGTTTCACGTTATGCATGTGACCGCTTTTCAAAGCGATTATGTGGCCTTTAATCGGCATACCGAACAGGTTCAAATCACCGATAATATCAAGGATCTTATGCCGGACAAATTCATCTTCATATCTGAGTTTGGTCTTAAGCACTCCATCGCCGCCGACAACCACAGTATTTTCGTGATTAGCGCCCTTTCCAAACCCATGCTTCTTTAATTCATCGACTTCACTATCCAGACAAAACGTGCGGGCTTTGGCAATATCGGATTTAAAAACATCGGGAGTAATTTTTACTTCCAAAAATTTTGTTTTTAGTAAAGGATGCTCATAACTTAATGTATACGATATCCGGAAATCATCTGCGGGAAGAGCGATAAGGGTTGAATTTCCGTCTTCGACAAAAATCGGCTCTTTGATGCTGAAATAACTTCGGGGTTTATCTTGTTCCCTGACGCCGGCTTCGGAAAGAACCTGCATAAAATCCATACAACTGCCGTCCATTCCAGGGACTTCTACACCGTTAATCTCAATAATAATATTATCTATGCCAAGGCCGGACAATGCCGCCATCACATGCTCAAGAGTCTGAATCTGGACACCGTTTTTTTCTAAAACACTGCACCGCGGACTTGTAGCAGGCATCAGTAAATTTTCCACGCAGGCTTTAATCTCCGGATTTCCCGCGATATCAGTCCGTATAAACACGATACCCGTATCCGGCTCGGCAGGTTTAAAGGTAGCAGTGACTTTTTGCCCTGTATGAAGGCCGATTCCGGTTAAGTTTTTTTCTTTCGCTATAGTATGCTGATGACTCATAATTTTATTATTTTATCCCGTTATTTAATTTTGCTTCCAATTCCTCTACTTTTTTGCGGAGTTCGGAAACGCCGTCAAAAAGTTTCGGCAGATTCTGGACACAGGCGTTCACCCGTTTGGCTGTCTTATCCGGCTTGGCGGGATATCCCCATACTGTCGTATTCGCAGGCACGGATTTATTTACGCCTGACTGCGCCATAACGATAGCGTTATCGCCGATTTCAATGTGTCCGACCAGTCCAGCCTGTCCGGCGAGAATAACGTTATCTCCGATTTTCGTGCTTCCTGAAACGCCGACCTGAGCCACAATAAAACAGTTTTTTCCGATATTTACATTATGGGCAATGTGCACGAGATTATCGATCTTGGTACCCTTTCCGATACTCGTTTTATCAAAACGCGCGCGGTCAATGGTCACGCAGGATCCAATCTCCACATCATCTTCTATTATTACCGTCCCTACCTGAGGAATACGGCGGTGTTCTCCGTTTACCGTAACAAAACCAAACCCGAAAGAACCAATTACCGACCCGCTGTGAATCACGACCCGGTCGCCTATTGTGACCTGTTCACGAACAGTAACATGAGGATACAACACGGTGTTACTGCCTATTGTTGTGCGGTATCCGACAGAACAACCGTTATAAATTATAGTTTTATCTTTTATAACGGCGTTATCTCCGATAACAACATACGGACCCAGAACAACATCAGAACCCAGGGTTACGTTTTTACCTACTATCGCGGTAGGATGAATCCCTTTGGGATGCACCACATCATACGGGACAAGCAAGGAAACAATTTTTGTAAATGCCAGAGACGGATTATCCGTCCGTATTAAAGGCTTTACGGATGAAGTAACGTCGTGTGACGTAATAACCGCGGAAGCATGGGTTCTATCCAAAAAAGGAAGATATTTAGGATTAGATAGAAAGGTTATATCCCCTTTCTCCGCATCCTGTATACCAGCGACTCCTGAAATAATAACACTTTCATCGCCGATCACCTCCCCGCCTACAAACGCGGCTATTTCTTTTAGTGTCCTGGGCATTGGAATAAAATTCCACGAAAACCGTTAAGTATACCCCTTGAAGGTGCCCCGGAATTCCGGGGCACCTCAATGGATTTATTTTTTGGCTGCGGAACCCTTGTTGAGTGTTTCAAGGATTTTATCAGTAATATCGAGGGCTTTATCTTTGTAAACTAAAACACGGTCGTTGATTACATACGTCAAACCCTGGCTTTCGGCGTACAGTTTAACGGTATCCTCTATATCCTTAAGGATTTCCTTCATCCGTTCATCCTGCTCTTTACGCAAATCAGTCTGCTTTTTACGGTCAAATTCCTGAAGCGACTTTATTTTTGTTTCCATCTCGCCTTTTTTACCTTCTTTTTCTTTATCGCTTAGAACTTCGATCTTGCTCTGAAATGCTTTGATATCGCTGACCATTTTATCGCGGTCAGTTTCATACGAATTTTGTTTATCAAGAAGCACCTTATCATACTGTTTTGTTTTCGAATATTCGGAAAAAACTTTCCCTAAATCAATAGTCGCGAATTTATCCGCGGCGTGCACTGAACCAGTTAAAAAAATCATTCCCGCAACTACACCAAATACACCTGCGCATAACCGTTTCATCTTTCTTTCCTCCTCTCACAACGAGTTTGTTAAATTAAGACGCTTCTCCCTTTTTAAAAACCATGGCTCATACTAAAATGGAGCCTTCCGTTCCCTCTGCTGTCTGAACCCGGTTCTTTGTTTAACGGAATACCGTAATCAAGCATAATGGGGCCGATAGGGGTTTTTATCCTGACGCCCAAACCGGTGCCTGATTTAAATCCACCTGCACCAATATCATTCACTTTTTCCCAGACGTTTCCGATATCATAAAAAGCGGCTACCCTGAAAAAACTAAGCAGAGGATAGGTATACTCCGCGTTACCTATCAACATAGACTCGCCGCCCAAAGGATCCGACGTCACGGCGTCAACAGGCCCGATTTTCCGTTCCCGGTATCCTCTGATAGAATTCGCGCCTCCGGCAAAGAAACGTTCATAAATAGGAATTTTAGAACTATTGCCATACGCGTCACCCATGCCCAACCGCCCGCGTAATTCAAACACCGACCC
>JAQUMS010000149.1 GCA_028717985.1 Candidatus Omnitrophota bacterium | reverse complement strand
TTTACTCTACTCGGCATTAATGCCATATAATCCTCTTATGTAATTTACGCAGCCTCTGTGTTTTGTTCGTTTCCCTGTTCGACTACCGGGGGGACTTCAACTGCAGCAACTTTCACCGGTTTCTTTTCCTTAAGAACCATTCCTTTATAAATCCAGACTTTAACTCCGATTAAACCATAGGTAGTAACTGCCTCAACAAATCCATAATCAATATCCGCTCGCAAAGTCTGAAGGGGTATTTTTCCCTGCCGGTACGTTTCCGTCCTGCACATTTCAGCTCCACCCAAGCGCCCTGAACAACATATTTTTATACCTTTTGCGCCGCCGGACATGGATTGCTCTATTGCACGTTTGATCGCACGGCGAAACGCAATTCTTTTCTCAATCTGCAGGGCCACGTTCTCAGCGACAAGCCGGGCGTCGGTAGTCGGATTTTTAACTTCTTCAATGTCAATGGAAAGCTCTTTTTTGATCAAATGATTCAAATCTTCACGCAGGCGTTCAATATCAGCCCCGTGGCGGCCGATGATCAATCCCGGCCTTCCACTAAGAATCCTAACCTTTACACGGTCAGCAAGCCGTTCAATTACAATCCTGCCGATAGCCGCGGCTCTAAAACGTCCAAAAATAAATTTTCGGATTTTATAATCTTCTTCAATATTAATGACGAAATTTTTAGGTTTGGCAAACCATCTGCTTTGCCAGTCCCTCATTATACCTATTCGCAATACGTAGGGATGTACTTTTTGTCCCATGGATTCCTTCTTTTTAGTTAAATGTTATTATTAAATCTGTTTTTTTAAATCAAGCTCTATTTTGATGTGCGACGTCCTTTTAAGGATCGGCGCCGCTCTCCCGAAAGAACCGGCCTTGAAACGTTTCCACATAGGTCCGTTGTTACAGATAATCTTTGAAATAACTAATTGATCTTCGGTAAACCCCTTGGTTTTGGCATTCGCAACCGCTGATTTCAAGATTTTTGTAATGTACCCGGTTGGACGAGTCTCCACGTTTTGTAAAATCACAGCCGCTTCCGATACATCCTTTTCGCGGATAAGGTTCATTACAAGCCTGACTTTTCTTGGAACTAACCGAATAAATTTAGCTTCTGCTTTAGCGATCATGGTTTTCGATAACCTTTTTGTTATGTTAATTCAGCTGATTTCTTTGCTTTTACGCCGCCATGCTTCCTGAATATGCGGGATTGAGCGAATTCTCCGAGTTTATGACCAACCATATTTTCAGTCACAAAGACAGGGACATGTTTTCTGCCGTCATACACGGCGAACGTTAAACCTACGAAATCGGGAGTAATTGTTGATCTGCGTGACCACGTTTTAATCGCCATACGGGTCCCGGACCGCCTGACGGCTTCAACCTTTTTCAATAACTTTTCATCGACAAACGGACCTTTTTTTAATGATCTGGGCATCTGTATCTCCCCTTCGTTTCAGTTTATCTTCTTCTTTTTACAATGAATTTATTTGAATATTTTTGTCTTTTACGGGTCCTAAACCCTTTTGTTTTCCATCCCCATGGTGAAACAGGATGTGGATTTCCCTGTCCTGCCTTGCCTTCACCGCCGCCATGCGGATGGTCAACAGCATTCATGGCAGAACCGCGGACAGTCGGGCGTATACCAAGCCAGCGGGAACGTCCGGCTTTTCCTATACTAATAGCCTCATGTTCCACGTTGCTGACCTGCCCGATGCTGGCCCTGCAATCAAGAAAAACAAGCCTTATTTCGCCGGAAGGAAGCCTTAAATGAGCGAACGGCTCTTCCTTTGCCATAATTTGAGCGCAGGTACCGGCACTTCGAACGATCTGGCCGCCTTTGCCCTTCATAATTTCTATATTGTGGATTAATGTTCCTTGGGGAATATACCGGAGGGGTACACAATTACCTAAATTAGCTTCAACATCTTTATCATACGAGGAAAGAACGTCAGCTCCCACGCTTAACCCCACAGGAGCAATAATATATCTTCGTTCTTTGTTCGGGTATTCGATAAGCGCGATACGCGCCGTTCTATTCGGATCATATTCTATCGCTATTACTTTTCCCGGAATATTGATGATATCCCGCTTAAAATCAATAATTCTTAAAAGCCTTTTATGGCCCCCACCCTGATGGCGAACCGTGATACGTCCGGCGTTATTCCTGCCGCCAGTCCGCTTGACCGGAACCACAAGGCTTTTTTCAGGTTCAGATTTAGTGATTTCAGAAAAATCATTTCCGCTCATCCAGCGGCGCGACGGTGTCGTAGGTTTAAATTTTCTTATGCCCATAGTATTATGCGAGATCGATCTTGTAACCTTCTTTTAAAGTTACGATCGCCTTCTTTTTATCGGGAGATTTACCAACCTGATAGCGAACACGCTTCATTTTCCCTTTGTGAATAAGAGTATTAACATTCTTAACTTTCACTTTATATAATTGCTCGACCGCCTTCTTGATCTGGATTTTATTGCAATTCATATGCACCAGGAATAAATATTTTCTTTCCGGTTCCAGAATCGTCGATTTTTCCGTCCTTAATAAAGCTTTTATTACATCCGCGTATATACTCATTTTACCAACCGTTCGGTTAATTGCTGCAAGCCGTTCTTTGTAATAATGATTTTTTCTGCCGAAAGCACTTCGTACGTATTAGCGTCTTTTGCCAACATGCATACTACCTGCGCAATATTTCCTAATTGCTTCGCGACAGCCGCATTCGCGGCATCTAAAAGAACAAGTACTTTTGTTTTTTTAGGGTCAATCTTAAAATTCGAAAGAACTGTTACCGCTTCTTTTGTTTTCGGCTTATCAAGTTTGAAATCTTCAAGGACAATTACATTTTTCTCATTGACCTTCGCGGAAAGCGCCGACTTTAAAGCGAGGCTTTTTATTTTCTCGGGAAGATGCGTAGAAAAGTCCCTCGGATGCGGACCAAAAGTCACGCCGCCGTGCCGCCAGAGCGGAGAACGGGTAGAACCGACACGGGCTCTTCCTGTTCCTTTTTGCTTCCACGGCTTTTTACCGCCGCCGGAAACTTCACCTCTCGTTTTTGTCGCGGCAAACCCGCACCGCTGATTAGCACGGTACGCATTGACTGCCTGATAAATCGAAGAGTGACTAATTATATCACTAAAAACATTTGTGTCAAGTTCTATTTTGTCTTTTTCTTTTCCCTGCGTATTAAATACTGCTATTGTTTTTTGTTCCATATGCACTCACACACCTGTTTTCGTTATTGTGACGCGCTTTTTTTCCTCGATGCTTTTTTAATAATGACATAGTTGTTTTTATGCCCCGGCACCGCGCCTTGAACGAGTAATAAATTATTTTCAACATCCACTTTGATAACCTTAAGATTAATGACCGTCACTCTCTCATTTCCCATATGACCGGGCATATGATGGCCTTTAAAAACACGGCCGGGAGTCGTGGACGAACCCACTGAACCGACCCTGCGGTGAGACGTTTGCCCGCGCGTTGAACACGCGCCCGCCCAATTCCAGCGTTTCATACCGCCCTGGAACCCTTTCCCCTTGGAGATACCTGTGACATCGACAAAATCGCCCTCTTTAAACAAATCAACCTTTACTTCTTCGCCGATCGTATATTCCCGGTTCCCGTCCTTAGGTACTTCCCTGATGAATTTTTTAGGCGATATCTTCAGCTTTTTAAAATATCCCGCGATTGGTTTTTTTGCTCTCGATTCTTTAAGAGGATCGAATCCAAGCTGGACGGATTTATCCCGGACAGAAAGAACCGGGCACGGTCCAGCTTCCAAAACAGTTACCCCAACCATCTCCCCCGCATCGGAGAAAATGTGCATCTGTCCTACTTTTTTTCCTAATAATCCTTTCATTATGTTTCCTGTCCTTATAGATAGTTTTCTTCCCTTGCAGGATGAATGAATAGTGTCAAATATGAACGAACCCCAAATACGTATCTATCCGCACCTGAGAACGTTATTTTATTTCGACATCAACACCCGCGGGTAAATTCAATTTCCTAAGAGCATCGACGGTTTTCGAGGTAGGCTCATAAATATCAATCAACCGCTTATGAATCGCTAATTGAAACTGTTCCCGCGATTTTTTGTCAATTACCGGTGACCGTAAAACTGTATATATCTCCTTCTTCGTTGGAAGAGGAAGAGGACCGGAGATTTTCGCTCCGGTCCGTCTTACTGTATCGGTAATTTCAACGGCTGCCTGATCGAGTAATCGATGATCATAGGCTTTCAGCTTTATACGTATTTTTTGCATGTTAGGTCCGTCTTTTTTTTATAGCATACTGTAGCATCACAGTTGCCGATTACGCAATTATTTCCGTTACGACCCCGGCACCCACGGTGCGGCCGCCTTCACGGATAGCAAAACGAGATTCTTTTTCCATGGCGATCGGCTGAATCAATTCAATATTCAACGAAACGTTATCGCCAGGCATTACCATTTCAACACCCGCCGGCAGTTCTGTAACATTTCCGGTCACGTCTGTGGTACGGAAATAATACTGCGGCCTGTAACCTTTAAAGAACGGGGTGTGCCTTCCGCCCTCTTCTTTACTTAAGATATAAACCTGCGCCTTAAACTTTGTATGCGGGGTTATAGTTTTAGGA
>JAQUMS010000148.1 GCA_028717985.1 Candidatus Omnitrophota bacterium | reverse complement strand
CGCGTTATCTTTAAGAAATTGTTATGCCATTTTGCAATAAGGACACGTTGACGTACTATAACCCAAAACTTTTTCTGCCATTTTCGCCTCTTAATGAGCCCGCCATTAATTCTTTGGCGGGCGAATTAACTCCGGCAGTTACAAGTAGATTTTGGAAGAAATCTACGCTGTGCTTTACTGCCGGAGTAGATTATTTCTCAGTGAACATAAAGTGTAGTCCGCCATGCTTTTAGGCGGACGTCTGCGAATTAACCCTGAAGCTTATTTCGAAAATACCATAGGGATCTTCGAAATGCTTAAGCAAAGGGTATTCCTTAATGAGCACGTGACTTATGGAGCGAACAACGTGAGCGAACATAAGTCATGCCTGCCATAGGCAGGGAATTAACCCCGCAGCTTATTTCATCACCGTTTCTTTTTTTGCGCGATATGAGCCGGGCTAAGATCAACTATTTCATTTATTTTCATTACAAGCATATATTCCGGCTTCGGCAACAAAACCTCGGGATAATGAGGATGCCCTTTTTCCTCCCGCATATTCTTCAGGATACGGCGGGTAATCCGCGTATTGATCTTTTCTTCCCAGGCCAAGCCAACGCGGGGACTCAGCTTATTCACGTTTACCGCCTTAGCCCTGCCCTTAAGGCAAAACCCCATGAACCTATGTTCATCAACCGCAGTAATACTTATACGCGGATTTTTTTTCAGATTATTAAGCGTGTGATTGGAATAAAGATCCAATAAATATATATGCCCATCCGGTTTTATCTCCACTATTCCTTTGCAGGAAGTATGAGGAATCCCATTATGATCAAGAGTAGCCACAATCACATATCCCTGATTTTCAAAAAAATCGATTACGGGCTGAGGTAATTGTTTAATCGCCATTGCAATATTCTTTCTGATTTTTACATTTATTTTCCGGCGGCAGATATCTTGCCGGCGAATTCTTTTCCGAAACCATAACAACGGCTGATATCCTCTTCGTCAGGCATGTATTTACAACCAAGAGAAGGCTGGACAATATCAATGCCGGCTTCTTTTAAGACCTTTTCCATCTCTGCGGCAGCGCCGCCGCCCCAGCCGTAAGAACCAAATACGGAACAAATCCTGTTTTTCGGTTTCAACCCTTTAAGAAAATCTAGAAACCCGGCCATAACCGGCAGCATATCATTATCGTGGGTGGAAGAACCAAATATAAAACCTTGGGCTTCAAGCATAGCCCCGATAATTTCCGTTCTGTCATGCACCGCAACATCATATACCGAAACCCGGATACCCGCGTCAATCAATCCCGCTATTATCCTGCGCGCCATTTTTTCGGTAGCCCCCCACATTGTTTCATACACAACAACCACTTCGGGCTTAGTTTCATTTTGAGCCCACCGTACATACGAATTTATTATTTTGAACGGGTCCTTACGCCATATAATCCCATGGCTGGGGGCGATCATGTCTAAAGCAATATTCATTTTTTGAATATCCTGAATTTTTCGGAGGATAACGGGACTTAACGGCCACAGGATATTCGCGTAATATTTGCGCGCCTCATCCATAAGCACGCATTCTTCCACGGTATCATCAAACCGCGAAGAAGAAGCATAATGCTGGCCGAACGCGTCGTTAGGCATAAGAAGCTTTTCTTCGGGGCAATACGTAAACATACTGTCGGGCCAATGAATCATGGGAGCTTCTATAAAAGACAGCGTTTTAGTACCAAGCCGGATAGTCTCTCCGCTTTTTACGATTTGAAAATCCCAATCGCAGTAATAATTCCTGTATAATCCTTCTTTACATTTTGCCGTGCCCAAAACTTTAGCTTTCCGGCACAGGCGCATTATTTCAGGCAAGGCGCCGGAATGATCTGTCTCAACGTGATTCGCGATAATATAGTCGATTTTTGACGGATCAACAATTGCCTTGATCTTTGTTATTAATTCGGAGGCAAACGGCCCAAAAACGGTATCTATAAGCACGATTTTTTCATCAACGATAAGATACGCGTTATATGTTGATCCCCGTGAAGTGGTATATGTATGGCCATGAAAGGTGCGCACATTCCAGTCAACAACACCCACCCAATAAACGCCTTTTTTTATTTCCAGCGGTTTTTGATCCATATCATTCCTCCTGTCTCAAACTCTAAACCCGCGATACGAAATTCTCAACAAACTCCTCTATCAAACACAAAACTTTTTATGTTTCACACACAGTGATTTCTTCGACAAATTTACTTTTATCAACCCCGCAGACCGGACATGACCAGGTATCAGGTAATTGCTCAAAAGGAGTTCCTGGGGGGATGCCTCCGTCCGCATCTCCCGCGCGAGGGTCATACACATAGTTACACACAGTACACCGGTATTTTTTAACCCCTGACGCCGGCGCAGAGTTTTCGGTTTTAATAAACGTGGGAGCGGTTTGAGGCGTAGTACCTTTCTTTATCTGGTGATAATATTCATAGGTCAAGGGTTTCCCTGATTTCAGCAGGGACATATCGGTTACCTCGCCTAAAAACAACGTATGCGTGCCGCAGTCAAATGTATTAATAACTTTTGCTTCCAGATATCCGATTGTATAATCAAGCACAATCGGAGTCCCGGCAGCAGAAAGCTTGTATTTAACATCTTTAAATTTATCTTCTGTTCTTCCTGATTTAAAACCGAATTTTCCGATAAACGGCAAGGGGGCCTCTTCAGAAAGTATGGAAACGGTAAATATGCCGCTTGCCCGGATATATTCATGGGTAAGATTCTCTTTGTTAATACTTATAGCGACAGTAACGGGAGAATTGGTCACCTGAAAAACCGTATTCACTATTTGGCCGTTTAAAAAACGGTCTTTTTTTGATGAAACAATGAACATCCCACAGCTAATATTATGAAGGATATTGGTATCCATATCTAAAACTCCTGAGCGGCTAAAGGCCGCAGTGGCTTATGGTATTTTTTATCGCGTCCGCTGAAGTGCGCAGTGCCCGCAGTTCTTCGGAAGAAAGGTCCGGATTAACGATTTCCCTCACCCCCGCCCTATTAACAACAGCAGGAAGACTGAGGTACACATCATTCAGCCCGTAACAACCGTTCACAAGCGAAGACACAGGAAGAATCGCGTTCTCATCGTCTATCACTGCCTGAGTGATACGAACAAGCGCCAGCCCGATACCATAGGACGTTTCTTGTTTACGCTCAATAATTTTGTATGCCGAATCCCGGACTTCATTAAAAATCATTTTAAATGTCTCATCGTGATTACACTGCCCGTTATTCCCGCACATACGGCAATAATCTTTAAATAAAATCCCCCCTATCATCGCACTGCTCCAGACGGGGAATTCCGTATCTCCGTGTTCACCGAGAATATACGCGTGAATATTATGAGGATCAACCCGGCAATGTTTGCTGAGCAAAAAACGGAATCTGGCCGTATCCAACACAGTCCCGGAGCTAATAACTTCCCGGGGATTTTTCCCGGATAACCTATATGCCGCGTACGCGAGCACATCAACGGGATTGCTGACAATAACAAAAACAGCGTCCGGAGAGTACTTCATAATCTCGGGGATAATCTGCCTGTACACTTCCACATTGTCTTTGGCCAGATCCATCCTGGATTGTCCGGGCTTCTGTTTTTTACCCGCAGTAATCACAACTATGTCGGAATTTTTGATATCCGAATAATCTCCGCAGACCACTTCAACAGGATGGATATACGGAGCGCCATGAGATAAATCCATTACTTCTCCTTCAAGGCGCCTGCGGTCCATATCAACCATAACTATCTGCCGGACGGTCCCTTTGATCATCAGCGCGTAGGCATACCGTACCCCCACGTTCCCGCATCCTATAATCGAAACTTTCGGCCTTAATTCCTGCATTGCAACCTCTCCGCTAAAAAACAGTTTATTATGAAGCAGCCTCATCAATCATCCGCGCCATAATAAAATCGTTTTCCGTCAATCCACCGGCACTATGCGTCGTCAACGTAATTTTAACTTTAGAATACATCAATGTTATCACCGGATGATGCCCCTCTTCCTCGGCAAGAAACGCGACAATATCGGTAAAGAATTTCGCGTCCCGGAACCCGGAAAATTTAAATTCTTTACTGATTTTCTTATCTTCAATCAACTCCCATCCCCGATATTTAGCAAGCTGTTTCTCCACGACATCCCGTTGTAAAGGAAGAACTCCGCCTTCACAGGGCTTACAGTGATCGGCAACTTCTTTGTTTGTTTCTTTCTGAGGGCTACGGATAATGGATTCCAAAGCGCGTAATGCCGCAGCATAATCCGGAGGAGTGGTTAATTCCTTAACGATTTCCATATACCTGATAATACCGTTCTTGTCTATAATTAAAACAGACCGGGCAAGAAGATTTAATTCTTTAATAAGAAGGCCGTAGTTTATACCAAAAGATGAGTACTTATAATCGGATAAAACGGTAATATTTTTTATTTCATTCATCTGGCAAAAACGCTTTTGCGCGAACGGCAAATCTTTGCTGATTCCCACAACAACCACATCCGGTCCGAAAGAAACAGCCTGTTTATTGAATTCTTTAACCTGTAAATCACAAACGGGAGTATCTAAAGACGGGAAAGAATTAATAATCTTTATTTTCCCGTCAAACGCAGCCAGCGT
>JAQUMS010000147.1 GCA_028717985.1 Candidatus Omnitrophota bacterium | reverse complement strand
AAAACGTGACAAACTTTTCAAGCCGCATGCTTTCAATCAACTGGCAAAACGACGAACTGATTTCCACGAGGCGGGCAAACGAAGGGGCATGCCAGATATTATTATTATAAACGGGAATAGGCTGATAACTTGCCTGGTGCGGTTTAGCATTAGTCAAAAAATGATGTGTCAGGCATCCGAAATACCCTTTATCCACGCAGGTATCGGCATCAAAACAGGAAATAATCACCCGGTCATAGGCGATCCCTTTGGCGTTTATGAATTCCTTCGCTTTGCGCGCACCCCAGGTCGCATTCGCCCCTTTAACCCGGCGTTCTCCCGGCAAACCGTCAGGATGCACGGTAGTGACATACGCGAAGAATTCGTGTTCAAATTCCTTCTCTAAAATCGCCGCGGTTTCCCTGGCTTGGGGGTATCGTCCTTCAAATGATAAAACCACGATCAACCTGTCCTTGGGATATCGCGAGTATTTTAAAGATTCAAGCGACGGGCGAAGAATATCGATCCCTTCTTTATACACGGGAAATAAAACAAGCTGATAAATTTCCCTCCAATTTTTATCCTGTCCCAGTTCCCTGCAGGCAGCTTCCCAGTCAATGTTTTTTTGCCCTCTTAATTTGTGATGAGCCATAATTAACAGTGTAGTCAGATACGCCGACCTGATTATCCAGTAGAAATCAAAAACAATAACAATAAGAGCGCACGTTACCGGTTTTACTACCGCTAAAAAAACAAGAAAAACCAGGATACTCCAGGTAACCACCCCGGGAATAATTTCGAAATACCGTTTAATACGTCTACTCGCGCGCATTATTATACTCCATACGTTCAAATGACGGCCGCAGCCGCATAAACTCCTGGATCGGATAGAATTTAGCGTTCAATTCCAGTTTATAAAAATTATCGTAAATTTTCCCGTTATCGGCTTTTTGAGAATCCATGAAATAAATAGTATCCGTACGCACATCGTAATAGCAATAGGGACTTGGCCTGTTCAAAGTAACCAGCGTCAGCGTCCGGAAATGCGGATTCGCCTCCAGCGTGCATATTTTTTTATCAGTGACGACGATTAAATGATAATTATCCGAATGCCAGAAGACTTCGTGTATGTTCTCCGAAGGATATTCCAGAATAAACACCGTTTCAGGGAATGAAAGAGAATCATCGGCTTTTAAATACACGATCCCGATCTTATGGGCATTAAAATACAATACCTTTTCCCTGTCCGGCGATAATTTCCATTTTCTGGGGCGCGGCTGGATCGGAGAAAAATTAGCTATCTTTTTAAAATGCATTCCGTCATAATCAGATTTATAGAGAGCGTTGTCTTCTTCATTAACGTAATAAATGGTCCCTTTCGCTTCATCCATCCACAGAGTATGTATCATGCCCTGATTCAGCTTGGTAATAAACGGCCGCTCAGGGAAAAGAATAATTTTTTCCCTTCGCAAAACTTTACCCGCGTCAATTTCTATCTCTTCGTTATAAGACGCGTGCCCGGGATACCTCAATTCCAAAACATATTTACCCGGCAGGATCTCGTTTATAACGGCAGGGGTTCTTTCCTTAAGCATCATGCTGTTCAGATAAACAGCCGCTCCCAAAGGCTGTGTTTTAATAACCAAAAGCCCCGTCCTGGTGAATTTGAATGTATGCGGGTTGAATTTATATCCGAGAGCGAACGAAACAATAAACGGAAGCCCAACAAAAAAAATAAACAGGCTGAAATAATACAACATTGTCCTTATTTTTTGTTCTGTATTCATATACCGGCTCTTGCCCGCCTGTCGGCAGGCCTCATGACTCCTGGAAAAAATCCTCTGTCTAAAACACTACGAATCTTGACCAAGCATAATTTTAATGCGGCGTTCGAGTTCCAGCAACGCGCGTTTTTTCTTTACGCCGCCCGAATAACCGCCTATTGTATGATCGTTACAGACAACGCGATGGCACGGAATAATTAAAGGATACGGGTTATATTTCAGCGCCTGCCCCACGGCCCGCGCCGCCCGGGGATTCCCTATTGTATCCGCGACCCAGGCATACGTCCTTACCTCTCCCAGAGGGATATTTAAAACCGCGGAATATACTTTCGCCGCAAATAAACTGAATTTTTTACGTTTTTTTCCCATAATTCAAGCGTTCTCAAAAGCTTTCTTTTTTCTAAGAAAATGGTGGTATTTCAGCGCGAAACGGTGCGCTTCATCACGGATTCTCCGGATTAAATTTAAGGCCGGAGTATCTGAGTCAAACTTTACGGGAAACTTCCTGCCCGACATATAAATATTTTCGTATTCTTTGGCAATACTTATAAGAGGGATATTCAAACCTAACCGCCTGATTTCGGTTTCAGCGGCATTAAGATGCTGCCTGCCTCCGTCAATAAGGACAAGATCGGGCAGAGAACTTTTTTCCGTTTTCAACCTGAGGTATCTCCGGTGCACCACTTCTCTCATCATAGCATAATCATCAATGCCTGAAATAGTTTTTATGCGAAACCGGCGGTAATTATTTTTATCCGGCGCCCCCTTATAAAAACTAACCATAGATCCGGTTGCGTTAGTGCCCGAAATATTGGAAATATCAAAAGCTTCAATCCTTTCAGGGATTTTTTTAAGAACCAGTGATTTTTGTAAATCTGCCAGCTCGGTGGCGGCGGAAAACGGAATATGATCATTCTCAATCGAACGTAACGCCGCAATCCTGTCCCGGATGCGGGCGGCATCCTCAAAACGCTTTTCAGCGGAAGCATCACGCATTTCCTTCATTAAAGATTCCCGCAAATCTTCGTACCGTGACTCCAAAAACATCTCAACGTTCTTTATGACTTTCCCGTATTCTCCGGCGGATACCATGCCCGCGCAAGGCGCGGGGCATAATTTCAAACGGTAATACAAACACGGTTTATCCGGCATGACCGGACATGACCGAAAACCAAAAATCCCGCGGATCATTTTAAATGCCTGGCGCAGAAGTTTCGCGTTGGTATACGGCCCAAAATACCGTGCGGAACTATCTGTTTTATATCCCCGGTTACGGCAAATCTCAACACGAGGAAATTTCTCGTTTGTTATTTTAATGAACGGAAACGACTTATCGTCTTTTAAATCAATATTGTATTGCGGCTGGCGTTCTTTGATCAAAGCCGCTTCCAGTATCCGCGCCTGCCGTTCAGTGGGGGCCACGCAAAAATCAACATCGGCTATTTTTTCGGTCATAGCCTGTGTCTTCGCATCCAAAGGACGGTTAAAATACGAATAGACCCTTTTTTTTAAGGAGGTGGCTTTCCCGATATAAATTATATTCCCATCCTTATCCTTGAACGTATAAACCCCGGGAGAATCCGGAGCGCTTTTTATTTTTATCCGCAGATCCTTGTTTTTTTTCATAATCCCCGCGCGGTTACGCGCTTCTCCGGTTCCTCAGTAACGTAATCAACGAATTCATTTCCCCAACCCGGAATAAAAAACAAAATAACGCGTAAGAAATAACCCCGCTGCCCACAAGAATAGTCAAATGCGCTGTCTTCTCGGCAAAACCTGTCCCGGATAAAAAACGCGCATTCCCGGCGAAAAAACACACAAATCCCATTCCCGCACCGGCTGCCATGATTTTCAAAAATGAAATCCTTATTTCCTTTACGGGAAACCCGCCTATTTTTTTAACTAATAGATAAAAAAGCAGCAAAAAACTCGTAATACCCGACACAGAGGTCGCCAAAGCCAAACCGCACAGCTTCATAGGAAACATAAGGATACTATTAAGGATAATGTTCATAATTAAAGCCGCGGCAGAAACTTTGGTCGGAGTTATGGTATCCTTAAGGGCGAAAAAACAGGAACTCACGATTTTGTTCCCTCCGTACGCGCACAAGCCGATACTATAAAATAATAACACCCGGGAAGTCTCCATACTGGAATATGCGTCAAACCTCCCGCCTTCGAACAACGAAGAAACAATCGGGCGGGAAAAAATGATAAAACCTATCGAGGCCGGCACCATAATAAAAAATACCAGGCGCAGGCCGAATGACAATGTTCTTTTTAGATTATCCCGGGTTTCCTCCAACGCCTGGGTTGAAAAAGCGGGAAGAATTGCCTGAGAAATCGCGTTACTAAAAATACCGAGGGGAAATTGAATAAGCCGGTACGCGAAATATAAGATCGCAACACCTCCCTGCCCTACAATAGCGGAAAAAGACCCGAAAATAGAATCAACGAAATTATTCAGCTGATAAATTGAGGAACTTGCCAGACGGGGAACTAAAAGCATACCTATCTCTTTCGCGGCCGGATGCTTAAAACGCCTAAAAAGACGGAGCCGGAACCCTTTTTTATATAAAACAGGGAGCTGTATTGCCATCTGCAACACCCCCCCGATTAAAATTCCTGTCGCCAAACCGGCAATACCTTCTCCCCAGGCAAGAGCGCAAAGAATAATAGAGATATTCAACAGGCATGGGCCGAATGCAGGCACTGAAAAATGTTTCAAAGAATTCAAAACTCCCATGCCATACGCGGTAAGACTCACAAAAATGATATAGGGAAAAATAAGCCGGTTTAACATAACTGTCGCGTTAAACGTTTCGGGCAAATTGCTAAATCCCGGAGCTATAAGCCGTACAATCAACGGAGAGAAGATAATGCC
>JAQUMS010000146.1 GCA_028717985.1 Candidatus Omnitrophota bacterium | reverse complement strand
GGTGCTCTTCCGATCTCA
Source organism: Candidatus Omnitrophota bacterium (assembly GCA_028717985.1). Classification (GTDB taxonomy): domain Bacteria; phylum Omnitrophota; class Gorgyraeia; order Gygaellales; family Profunditerraquicolaceae; genus STD1-16. Next base: position 4,638 of record JAQUMS010000146.1, on the reverse strand, counting down.
TGATAGGCGACAGCCGCCGGATTGTAATATCCTTTCCAGCCGAATTTTCGCGCCCTCCAGGCAACATCAAGATCTTCATAAAACATCTGAAAGTCCTCATCGAAGAAATCACCTTCAACGCTGATCTCCCGTATCATAGCGGCCCGGTAGAACGCGCACGCGCCCGTTACGCCGAACACAAAACCCCCTGTTTTAAACTGTCCCCTGTCCCGCTGGTTATACCCGCGTTCACGGGCTGTCCGGAATACGCTTAAAAATTGCCCGGTACTGTCTATAGTGATCCTGTCCGGCCTCATGATTTTTCCGCTCACCATGCCTACCCGCGGCTCGTCAAAAGACGCGAGCGCCTGGTGAATGTATGACGGCTCAAGGACACAATCATCGTTAAGGCAGAGAATAAAATCACCCGCGCTTTTAGAAATACCTTTATTAAGCCCGGCGCAGTAATATAAATTGTGTTTTTCGGCGTAGACAGTTGCGGAAGAACAAACAGAAGAAATACGGAATTGAACCCGGGGATCACACGAATTATCTATTATTATTATTTGGAGGCGGGAAAATGTTTGTTTCAGGATCGACTTGAGACAATTTTCAATATAGTCGCCTTCTCCGCATGTAATAATGTTAATACTTACCAATGTGTTTGACATATGAGTTATTGTTGGCTATGATTATATCATATGTTCGCGTTAATCTTAACACTACTTTTCATACGCCCCTTTATTTCTTCTCCAGCATATCCAAATGCCAACTATTTTTTTTCCGTGATCCTGTTTGCCGTCATTCTGAGTACGCTTGTTGTAAAAAAGAAATTTTTACCGCCCGGATTATTTCTCCGGTATTCCCTGTTTTTTTTCGCGGCCGCCTTCATTATTTCTCTTTTCCGTTCCGGAAATTTCCATACCGTAACGCACATATTCACTGTCTGTGCCGCGGGAATATTGCTTTTTCTTTTTACCGGAACGCTCACGCCGCGGCATAAAGAACAGCTCGTGGAACTGCTGGTATATTCCGGCCTTGCGATAAGCGCCTGCGCCATCTATCAGTATTTTTTCGGGTTCAAAGATATACTGGATTACCTTGCCCATAATCCAGGGGAAGCATCAACACAAACAATGGAAATCCTCCAGCGTAAACGGGTATTTTTCCCGTTTGTAACTCCCAACGCACTGGGAGGATTTCTTGCTATGATCATTCCTTTGGCGCTGGGGGTAAAAGGAAAAACCTGGATAAGCATCCCTTTGGGGATCGCTTTGATCATGACAAAATCCCTCGGCGCACTCATCGCCCTTTCAGCCGCATTAATCCTATTCACCTGTGTTACCGGACAAAAACATAAAAAACTCAGGCTGGTAATTCTTCTCCTCGGCTTAACAGTACTCGGGGTTTTCGCCGCGCGTTCGATCTTCAGCCAGATTAACTCCACCCCGGAATTTTCAACGCTTATGCGGCTCACGTATTGGGGGGACACGCTGGAAATCATAAAAAAACATCCGTTCCTGGGTATTGGACCGGGAAATTTTGATCTAACTCAAACCCGGTACGCGCATAACACGTACCTCCAGATATGGGCGGAAAGCGGCATATTCGAAATAACGTCTTTTATATGCCTTGCGGCGGCTATTATCCGAGCCGCCCTCACATCTGTCAAAAACTCCGCGTTTAAAAGACTACCCGCAGGAATATTAACGGCATGCGTTGCGTTCCTCCTGCATAACCTGTTCGATTTTACGTTTTTTCTCCCGGAAATAAGCTTTATCTGGTGGGCGATCGCAGGACTTAATTTTACCTCATCAGCCGATCATTAATCCTTCCACGCGTATACGGTATTCATTGCCGGTTTTCGTAATAGAATTCACCAATCCACTATGCCGCCACTGAAGCATACACCGGCGCGGCAAAAACCAATAACGGACACCTATTTTCAACTCCTTATGAGCATCCTTTACCATACCCTCGTACGCCTGAGCTGAATAATAACCGATATCCTTGTGTTCTTTTGAGCGGGGCCCCAGCGGACCAGTAACGCACCAGACAATGATCCCATTCACGCTGTCAACCTGCATAGCGATCCCGCAATGAGTAACCGGACAGCCGCAGGACATACCCATCGGTCTGCCTATAAGGATATCTCCCTGTTGTATTCCCAGTTCTTTTACTCTGCAAGGATTATGGGGAAGGATTGTTTCACGAGGACCGGGTTCATGTAAAAATGTGTCGAGTATAAAATCAAATTCCCTGCCAAGCGAATCCTTCCACGCGAAAACGGCATCAGGACCAAGTCCTTTCCCGCAGGAATCACATTCACCTCGGGTTATTTTCGACGCCGTACCGCCGATATGCACGCACTTTTCAATTTCATGAGGATTCAGGGAAACATCACGCGCAAACTCCTCACATGATTTCCTGCCGCATAAACCGCAATTTAAGCCTGGCAACCGTCCTGCGCTGTATTTACCATACTGATCTTGATTAGTCATATTTATTCACCGCGATAAAAAATATCATTCTCCAAGGGGCGGACAACGCCGAAATGCTGCTGCCACCCTATTTCCTTTTTACCAACACACACAGTACAGGTACCAACCGGAGGATTCCCCCTCAACACTAACGAATCACCTATGTCCGGCGATGCGTGTATTTTTTTCACAAGAGCATCAATACCAATACCGCATAAGGCGTTGGTCTCGCAAATAGGAATACCGGCTGACGCTTTCATGATACGTGACCTGAAAACCTCCCGTTCAGCCTGAGAGATCAAATCAATCTTAGTCACCACCGCAATATCCGCTAAAGTCAGCATAGGCCCGATTTTTACCGGAAGATTCATCCCGCTTGTTGCCTCCAAAACCACGATCCCCAAGCCCCCTTCAATATACGGGGAACACCTCAAGCACAACCCCGCTGTCTCAACCAGGAGAAAATCCGCGCTCGTCTTCTGCGCCCATTCGACAGCATCGCGCAGAACCATAACATTACAATGGTCGGGACATAATTCACCGGAATACACTTTCTTCGACGGAATATTAAATTCTTTCTGGAACATCTGATCTTCAATAGCGTATAAAACGTCGATCTTTAAATACGCCGGGCGAAACTCCGCTTCAATAAGCCTTCGGGTGACCTGCCTTAATACTGTTGTTTTACCGGTTGTGGGCGGCCCCGCGCAAATAATAACTTTCATATAATACCCCCCGTGACCCGCTCTCCGCTTCTGATCAATCTCCTAAAATGCAGCATCAAATCATCAATTTTTTTTATTTCTTCCGCTACCGCCAACTCTTCATCATGGGGATACAGGACTTTAGTTACCGCGCCGTTTTCCATCACGATCCTGAAATCCGATGATAACGCTATCCGAGGATCATGGGTCACGAAAACAAAAATTTTTTCGTATTTTTTTAATAATTCAAGCGCCTTTGTCCGGTTAATACCGGCATTTTCAATTTCATCCAGCAAGATGACGGGCGAATTGCTGATAATGACCGCGTCGGCGATCAACAGGGCGCGGGTCTGGCCTCCTGATAATTCAGTCATTCCGTTTTCCGCATTAAGCGGTTCTCCTGTTAATTGATTCGCGAATTCAATTGTTTCCCGGACCACAGAGGAAATATCAGGCCGTTTACGGATATCCGCGTGAGTTTCCAGGAATTCATTCACAGGCAGGTCGGAAAGAAAATTAGTATGTTGCGTAATAAACGCCACAGGATTTTGTGAAGGGTCATTCATAAAATCTTCGGGAGCGGGAGCTTCATTAATCAGGACACGGCGCCGTGTGGGGGTATTACAATCCGCAAAAAGAGCTATATCGTCTATTAGCGTGGTCTTTCCCGACCCGGTAGGGCCGACAATACTTATCACATCTCCCATTGTAAAGGTAATCTCATCAACCAGATCCGGCTGCCCGTTCTTACCCACGCCGGCAAAAATTTTAATTTCCTTGATTTGCATCCATCCGCTCCTTTGCTTTACACATTTCGACATCTTCCTGAGAATATTTTCTCTTTAATTACATCCTTATCCCATAGGATAAGTCATAAAATATTTTTTTAAAAAAGTCCGGCGTTCATCGGATATCCTCAAGCGTCGTATGTTCAAGTTTACGCGCGACAAAATCACGGATGTCCTTGAAAAGCCGGGTCATTTTTTTCTCTTTTTCGATCGGCGTGGGATGATAAAAATACCTGCTCACCGATTCCGTGGGAGCAAGCGCTCCGTCAAACAAACGGATTATTTCAGCGATGGTAATTTCACGCGCGGGCCTGGCTAACGAAAATCCTCCATGCTGTCCTTTTGAGCTTTTCAAATACCGGGCCCTTTTAAGCGCCAGCAGGATCTGCTCAAGAAATTTAGGAGGAATATCCTGGGCCTTCGCTATGTTCCCCGTTGAAACAAGCTCACGGGAATCACACCGGGCCAGATATATCAACGCCAATAACGCATATTCACTGCGTACCGTCAATTTCATGCGCCTTTTTCCCTCTTGTGCGCCCGTACAATGACCATCTTCATTGAATCAATAATATCCCGTGCGTTGAAACGGACCTTATGTGTTTTTTTGAAAACATCGGAAGCGTTCCTGTACGCCGCCATAATTTTATTTTTTTCTTCCTCGCCGATTGCCCCGTTATTTATCCA
>JAQUMS010000145.1 GCA_028717985.1 Candidatus Omnitrophota bacterium | reverse complement strand
AATACCTATGTTTGAAATCCGGGAAGTCTCCGGCATCACGTCAAACGTTAACGAACGGGGGCCGATTTTTACTACGGTCAAGCACGTGCCGTTAACCGCGATACTATCCCCTATCCTCGCGTCTTCAACGACTTTATCCGCCTCGACCGCCAGGACCGCATTATGTCCCCGTTGAGAAACATGCGTAACCTTGCCTAATTCTTCCACTATCCCGGTAAACATATTTTCCGCTTTGTTATTCCCAAAGAAAATACGCGCTACGAACCGCGCGCTTTCTTCACATCACCTTCTATTAAAATATCCTCGCCAAACCTTGTGATCTTGATATCGTCTATCTTGACTGCTTTATCGAGCCGGTCAATACCCTTGCCCATTACCGAACCCAAAGATTCCTTGCCGCCGATAATTTTAGGACTGATGAAAAACAACACATGATCCACCAATCCTTCATCAAATAAAGAACCGATCAGCGTGCCGCCGCCTTCCACAAAAATATTTGTTATTTCCATTTTCGCGAGTTTACGAAGCATATCTTTTAAATTTACCTGTCCGTTTTTCCCTTGGACTTCAAGAATGGCCGCTTTGCGCGCGAGGATATTCCGGTTCTCCGTCTCTTGTCCCGGAGGAACCGCTACTTTAACCAGGATAACTTTAGATGAACCGGAAAAAATATTCGATACCTGAGGGGTACTCAACTGGCTGTCGACAATGATTTTCACCGGTTGTTTTTTGGAAAACCAGGCATCCAGTTTAGGATTATCCCGAAGGACGGTATTCACTCCCACCATAATACCGTCATAATACGCGCGGATACGATGGCTGTAAACCCGGGATTTATCGGTAGTAATCCATTGTGACTCTCCGGTTCTGGTAGCGATCTTCCCGTCAAGAGACTGCGCGACTTTCACAGTCACAAACGGCATACCGGTAGTGATATATTTTATAAATGATTTATTAAGCGCGAAAAGTTCATCCTCTATGACACCGACACGGACTTTTATGCCGCACCGTTTAAGAACATCGACCCCCTTGCCGTTGTTAACAGGATTAGGATCAATCATGCCGATAATAATCTCGTGTATACCGCTCTGGATAATCTTATCCACACACGGAGGTGTCCTGCCGAAATGAGTGCATGGCTCAAGGGTAACATATAAAGACGCGCCACGGGCCTCTTCACCGGCCTGTTCAAGCGCGAGAATCTCGGCGTGGGCGGTCCCTGCCCGATGGTGATATCCTTTTCCGATAATCCGGTTATTTTTGACCACAACCGCCCCGACCATAGGATTAGGAGATGTCATCCCCCGCGCCCGTACCGCCAAAGCAGCCGCGCGTTTCATGTAATAGGCGTCATCTTTCTTCATACGAGTTTCCGTTTAGCGTCTTTTAATTTTTCGACCAGCTCATAGGGAACTTTCGCTTCCCCAACCCGGATATTTTGTTTTGCCCCGCCGTGAAAATCAGAACCACCGGTCGATAACAACCGGTATTTTTCCGCGATCCCGCGATAATAGTTGATCTGTGATTGGCTGTGTTCAGTATAATAAACTTCCAGCCCCATCAGCCCTTTTTCCACCAGAATAGGAATTAATTCATCCCGTCCGAATAAATACGGATGAGCCAAAACAGGAATTCCCCCCACGCTCCGGATCAATGAGATCGCGTCAGCGGGCTGAAAACGAAACCCAAGGACAAACGCGGGAGATTTGTCGCCCAGATATTTTCTAAAAGCTTCAAACGTATTCTCAACGATCCCTTCTTTAACCAAGGCCCGGGCTATGTGCAGCCTGCCGGGAATGCCCTTTCCCGCGATATCAAAAATGATCCGGGGATCAAGCGCCACACCCATGTCCCGCAATTTTCCGGCAATCTTATACACCCTATCAACGCGATCATTCTGAACCTCATGCAACTTATCAAGCAACGCCTGGTTGTTATAATCCAGAAGGTATCCGAGAATATGAACTTCCGTGCCTTCAAATTCCGCAGTCAATTCAATTCCGGGAATAACTTCCACGTTTTTAAGTAAACCCGCTTCCGTGACGGGACCAATGCCCGCAACCGTATCGTGGTCCGTTACGGAAACCGCGTCGATATTTGCTTCGCGCGCCGCGGAAATCAATTCAGCGGGAGTGCTCGTCCCGTCGGAAAAAATAGTATGTACATGCAGGTCTGCGAATTTCATTCTAGATAGGAGTTCAGATAAAAATGGCTTGGTTTGTATTACTTTTTGTCGGGAATAATCTTGTCAAGAATACCATTCACGAATTTACCCGCATTGGGCCCGGAAAACTTTTTTGCCAGGTCGATAGCCTCATTGATTGCGACCTTAGGCGGAATATCCTCCCGGTACATTAATTCATAACCTCCCAGGCGTAAAATATTCCTGTCCACAACCGACATACGTTCAAGCTTCCAGTTGGTCGCGTGATTGATAATCATCGAATCAATTTCCTTAAGATGATCCACGACGCCTTCGACCAGTTCCCGGGTAAAATTCTTGACTTCAATATCCTGTTCCTCATACTGTTCCGGCATAGCCCAAAACATTTCACTTACAAGGCTGATATCGGCTTTCGTAATATCAATCTGATACAGCAACTGTAAAGCATATTCCCTGGCTTTCGTTCGTTTTCGCATGGTTTATTTAATTTTATCAAAAAGATTAACCATCTCGATAGCGCTTATCGCGGCATCTTTGCCTTTATTCCCGTCCTTCGTTCCTGCGCGTTCAATAGCCTGTTCGATAGTATCAGCGGTAATCACCCCGAAAATAACAGGCACACCTGTTTCAAGAGAAACTGCAGCCACACCTTTGGATACCTCCGCGGAAACGTATTCAAAATGCGGGGTAGCCCCTCGGATAACCGTACCCAGGCAAATTACCGCATCATATTTTTTCACGCGGGCAATTTTTTGCGCGGCAGCAGGAATTTCAAACGCTCCCGGGACCCAGGCGACCGTAATATCGGATTCTTGAACGCCATGACGCACGAGCGCGTCAACACATCCGGCAATCAATTCTTTTGTAATAAAATCATTAAAACGGGAAACAATAATCGCGAATTTTTTTCCTTGAGCTATTAAATTCCCTTCCAGTGTTTTAATCATATCCACCTCCGTAGAATCATGTTAACGATATGCCTCGTCCTCACAAACTTAAGTTATGCCCCAATTTATCCTTTTTGGTTTTCAGATACCGGAGATTGGACGGATTCGGCTCTACTTCAAGAGGGACCCGTTCAACCACCTGTAACCCGTATCCTTCAAGCCCAACTATTTTTCTGGGATTATTAGTCAGCAGTTGTATTTTTTTCAACCCTAAATCAGCAAGGATCTGAGCTCCAATTCCGTAATCCCTCATATCCGGCTTAAAACCTAACGCTTCATTCGCCTGCACCGTATCCATGCCCTGATCCTGCAAACTATACGCCCTGATTTTATCAGCCAAACCTATACCCCGGCCTTCCTGGCTCATATATAAAACAACCCCTTTTTTTGCCCGGTTGATCATCTGCATCGCTTTTTTAAGCTGTTTCCCGCAGTCACATCGCAGAGAACCAAAAACATCTCCGGTAAGACATTCGGAATGGACCCGAACCAGCACCGGTTCATTCTTCCAGGATCCCATAGTCAAAGCGGTATGGGTTTTATTATTGAGTAAATCACGGTAAACCATCAACGTATAAACACCGTTTTCCGTAGGAAGAGCCGCTTCCGATACTTTTTCAATTAACTTTTCAGAACGCCTCCGGTATTCAATTAATTCCTCTATGGAACATACTTTAAGATTATGCTTTTTGGCGAACGCGCGGAGCTCAGGAAAACGGGCCATCGTGCCATCATCATTCATAATCTCACATATAACTGCAGCCGAATATAAAGACGCGAGTTTCATCAAATCAACCGAAGCTTCCGTGTGCCCGGCCCTGACCAAAACCCCGCCTTTTCTGGCACGCAACGGAAACAAATGACCCGGCCTCACCAGATCATCAGGCCGGGATTGAGGGTCAATCAAAACTTCTATTGTCCTGGCCCGGTCGAACGCGGAAATCCCCGTGGTTATACCGCGGGCGGCATCAGTAGAGACCATCCACGCGGTAGAAAAAGGATCTTTCCCTTTGCTCTGGACCATAGAATCAGTCATGGGATGAAGATTTAATTCCTGGAGACGCTCTTCTTCCATCGGCACACACACAAGCCCCCTGCCAAATTTAGCCATAAAGTTAATGTGCTCGGGCTTAATGAAAGAAGCGGCCATTACCAGGTCGCCTTCATTTTCACGTTCTTCATCATCAACAACAATAACCATCCTGCCGGACTTAAGATCTTCTAAAATTTCAGGAATTGAATTTAACATATTTTTATGCTGCTTTTGTTATTTTTTTAGTGAAGGATTACCCTTTATAAATTGAATTAAGTCGATGCGCCACCTCTGTTACACCCAGCCTTAAGCACCTTGGCATAAAGGATTACCAAGTGCACCTTCTCTAAGGTGGAATTAGGCTGGTAATGTAGAAACATACACCTGCCTTCCTCTAAGGCAAGGTGTGTGCCACCTCTGTTACACCCAGCCTTAAGCACCTTGGCATAAAGGATTGCCAAGTGCACCTTCTCTAAGGTGGAATTAGGCTGGTGTGCCACCTCTGTGGCAAAAAAAAACCGAAGAGTATAAGTCTTCGGGTTTT
>JAQUMS010000144.1 GCA_028717985.1 Candidatus Omnitrophota bacterium | reverse complement strand
GATATTCACAAATTTGAGTAACGATAGTATCGTCTATATCCAGATACAGCAACGCGCCGGTTTTACCGTATTTTCTCAGGTAATCGCTGACCCGGATTAGAGTGCTCACGGTTACAGCCGTTTGATCATCTTTAAATAAATCGCCGCCGTCGCTCCCGTCATCGCTTGGAGAATCATCGGTCATAAGGCCGTCGAAGAGATCCTGTGCTTCTCTCTGGTATATTTTCCCGGGTATCCGGGGAATAATACCAAGAAGGCTTTCCATATCTCCCTGTAATGCTTCACGGATCAAAACCGGAGAGATTCCCTTGATATCCTCCCCGCATCTGCGGAGGATATCGGGAATAAACGTGTTAATGTAAAAATCACTGCTCAGAATATGATGAGCATCCTGGACTCCCGACGAAAATTTATATTTAAGAATATTAAGCAGTCTCATCCATATATACGGAGTCTGTGCCATTTCAAGTGCGTACGGAAGTATTTCCATGTATTGATTATTAAGTAGGTGCGCACCTTCATGTTTTAAAGTACGATCCAGATACCCCGTATAATTCCGGCTGATAAAATCATCCTCTGTTGGGGAATTAACAGGCCATTGGTTTAAAACAAGCGAAATAATACTCTCATCAACAAAATCAACCCCGGTTGCCGCATACGAAGGAATCCGATCATTATCTTCTATGCATGAGCGAACATCGTGCATCGCAGATAAAACCTCAAGCAATACCGGCATTTTCACCACAATAGGGACGGAATTTTCAACTTTGACATGCCTAAGAGTGGTAGCAATGTGCTGATCATGTCCCACACGAGCCTCCAGGAAATCGGGAATTATCGTCTGTTCGGTATAAAGAACCATCCCTTTACCTATCCGGTTGCGGTATTTCAAATACAGGGGGAATGTGTTGATCAATTTATAAACCGCGAAAACCGGCATATTAGTAACCGTTACATTTCCGTAATTAACCGACATATGCGCGAAAAGCATAGAATGATTTTCCTGTCTGAAAATATCCCTGACTGCATCCATAATTTCGCCTGTCGAACATGAAGAATCGGATAAACGGCGGGATAGAGCCTCCAGTTCTTTGGTGCTCCGGTTCACCGCACAAACCTCACGCAGCATATCCAGATACATACGGCTGATTTCTCCGGAAAGAATAATTTCAGATTCAGAATCTTTTATTCCCCTGTTTATCTCTTCGGCTATAACGCTGTTGATTTCCCGCGTCCTCTCACGGATTATTTCCTCGGCCTTTTCTATAACTTCCGGCAATCCAGCCGTTCCTCCGTCAGACTGTCTCCCGGCTTCACCGGAAAATCCCTCTGTCCGCCCCATGCCGGGAACATATTCGTAATACATATATCCTCTGAACGGGATTTTCAAAAATCGTGACCGGGAGAAACATTCTTCGCCGAGGGTATACATATAAAAGGCTATACCTGATTTCATCATAGCCTCAATCAATTCATACGGGGGCCTGAACGAATAAATAATATCGGACTCAAGAATAAACCGGCTTACGTGCATGCCGGAAATCTCGTCAAGCTTTGTTTCCAGGCCTAAATGTTCATGTTTATTTTTAGCCTCCACGTCGGCTATAACATCATCCTTATTATCAACCACGATAATACGAACTTCGGGGAACAGTTCTTTAAGGGCGGCGGCGATATTAATGTTTCTTCCCACACCTATTTCAACAACGGCTTGAGCACCGCGTTCTTTAATCTTTCCCGCGATATAATCACACAGTGCTTTACGAAGCGGATCAATGGAAGAATAATATACTCCGCCGTCAGCACCCGGATTTTTCCGTGCCGGAAGCAAAACAGAAACGCCGCTTCCTTTAGGATTGCTGATACTGAGATAAACGTCAAAACTATTGTACCGCTTTTCCCCAAGAACGCTCCGCAAACCGGAAAATTCGTCATCAAGATACCGGCGGATTTCCGCTTTTTTAGCCCGCCGGTCCTCCCTGCTGTATTCGGGAATAGGCATGCGCATTTTTCGTTTCTCATTACGGCGGATGATACTTTTTGTTTCATACAACTCCAGGCTTTGCTGATATACATTTAAAGGCGGATCGCTTTTAAGAAAATCCTTAAATTCATTGAGAGAAAAACGTATAAAAAATCCGTCTTCATTGTGAAACAACCGCTCCGACAAAGGCTTTTGCTCCTTATTCCGGGAATCCCTATTCACCGCAGCATAAGCCTTTAATTTTTCCATCAAACCCTCGGCATTATTTTCGACCGCATACACGATATTCTCAACCAACGGGGCTTCTTTCTGGTCTTCAATGATGATGCTGAATACGGAAGCGGTCTTCCCGTACCCGACTATTTGTTCATACAAATGGTATATGCGCGCGGAAAACTTGAATTCAAGCATGGTTTTTTTGCTCAAGCTTTCAGCGTCAACTTCTTTTAGCGCACGGGTGGAAGTATATATTTTATGGAACTCCCCGATTCCCGACGGGTCTCGTAAAGAAAAAAGAGTGTCCCCGAACACAAAGGTAAATTTATGAACTCCGGATACCTCACCGAGGATACCTCTGACCCTGCTTTCGGAAAGTCCCGTGGTAAATAAACGCAATGTTTCCCACGCGATTTCGACCGGAAGATGATATCCGATTTCCCGGCTGCGCATTTTTCTGATCCCCTCACAGACGAGTTCATCAAGTTTAATGATAAAAACACTCATTTCAGCCTGGGATATCCTGTGCTCCCATTCAGCCACAGAAGCCAATCCGGTAAGAACCTGCTCAATAAGATACTTTCGTGACCCCTTCTTCAAGTCGACGTAGTAATATAATGAAACATACGCGAGCCTTATGATAAGCCCTAAAAGGCGTTCCGGCGATACCCCTAAGACATTTTCATTTTTAAAGCTATAGTACACGGTAATAAACATCCTGCTTGCGAGCATAAACAGCCATTCTTCCTCGAAACGCTTATCTTTCGGAGTGCCGGCAAAGAGTATTTTGAATAAGGTTTTGATGGCTTCGGAACGGGCGTAATCGTCATGTATCTCGACGCACGTGGTTACCGCTTCGTGTAACCGCACGAGAACATCTGTCCGGGGATACGCTAAGTGCTTCCCTCCCGAAATAATGTTCTGCCTGCTTTCTTTGTCCTGAAACACAAAAAAATTAAAATCCCCTTCTTCGGGGTCATTGCGAGGCCAGCGTTTCCTGTTAAGAAAACGCCGCAGAATAAACGTGATAATATCGATAGCCGCTTTCTCACCAAAATTTAAAGCCGATAACGGTAATATAGCTCTATCGCCGTTACCGTTATTTTTTTGTCTGAACACGCCTGAGGAATCATGGTTAAATACAAAGTAAAATATATTGTCGGCAAGCATTGTATCGGCATACCCGGTTACTTTATATTTCTTTAAATTATTCATCGCCTCGGTCATCACCCCGGCGACTGCCTTTTGATCGCATCCTTCACAGCGCTCAAAAACGACCGAACCATTGCGCATGAATCCTTCTATGACCGTTTTATCGGTTACCGTGCTGCTGCCGCCGCCGTCAAACTGTTTTCCCACGGCAAGGCTTTGTATCGTCAAAACCCGGGACTGAAATGTCTTCAAATCCGCCCTTAAACCGTTCTTATATAACTCTGCGCCGGACATAATCTGCTGTGGAACACCACGGTAATCGCTGAGAGAATAAAGCGCATCCGCGGAATTGAGAATATTCATGGTATTCCACAGATCGGGGGCATTAAAATAAACCTCAGCTTCCTGCCAGCCGCAATTAACGACAAAAATAAAATTCTCCTCGTGGTTAAAACGCGCTATGGCAAAAACCCGGTGATTATTCAGGGGGAAAATATAATTCAAACCCGAATGAAGAGCCTTATGCTGCTTAAAAAATCTGATAAGACGGGTATAAAAATCATGTACTGTTTCTCCGTGCAACCGGAGGAATTCTTTCTGCGCCCAGGCGCGGGCTTTATCCGCTCCCGTATAATCCTGCCCGGTATAATTATCTATTCGTGAACGGTATAATTCGCCGATTTCCTGCCGGTTATAAACCACGGTCAATCCCCGTGAAAGAGCCAGCCAGATCATTACCGCGGAAACAAGCCGTTCCGGACCAAAACTGTTGGAAATATCCGTCAGCCTCCAGTAATCATGTGTTTCCAAAGCGGTAGCAACCTGGCCGCCTTTAACCAGCGCGTTAAACAGCCATAACGCGTGTTGATTAAGAACATCCTGAGTCGATTTCCCTCTAATGATAACGTTTTCCAATTCATCATGCGTTGCCGCGTTGGTAGGAATGATGCCGGACTTGATCAACTGATTGTGGTTTGAGTATGATTCACCTATAAAAATAAAATCCGGATGCTCGGCGGTTACCCGCGAAACAAGATACGCAAGAAGAGGATTGGCTTCGTTGTCATCCCACTGATTAACGATCTTGAAACCCCCGCCCGTTTCCCGCTCCCAAGACATGACATATCCGAATAATTTTTGTTTGCTTTGCAATTTCGGATCGACAGGCAGCATAACTCCGAACCTGTGAGCCACATCCACTCGCACACCGCCCACCCCAAAAGCGATAAGCCGATTAACTAAATCCGCGTACGTTTCAAGCATGCGGATATCGCGCCAATTAAGCATTGATGAATCATGCCATTCAACCGGAGAACCATCCTCATGATTTACACTT
>JAQUMS010000143.1 GCA_028717985.1 Candidatus Omnitrophota bacterium | reverse complement strand
ATCTTCATACGGGACTGGAACAACGCCGCATTGATCGCAATAAATAATGGGAATTGGTGTTCCCCAATACCGCTGACGGGAGATCAGCCAGTCGCGCAGGCGCCAATGCGTCACGATTTTTCCAATCCCCTTGTTTTCCATCCATTCGGCAATTTTCTTTTTTGCTTCTTTATTCGCGAGGCCGTCAAACTGCCCGGAATTTACCTGGATACCGTCCCCCTCATACGCTTCTTTTATTTCAACTGACGGCAGAACACTGGGACACTGAATAACTACCCTCATCGGCAACCCGTGTTCTTTAGCAAACAGAAAATCACGCTGGTCATGGGTAGGCACGGCCATTATCGCTCCGGTGCCATACTCCATCAATACATAATCCGCTATCCACACCGGAATAACTTCCTGATTCACGGGATTAACCGCGTACGCGCCCGTAAAAACGCCTTCTTTTTTTATTTCAGATGACGCGCGGGCGATTTTACTCTTGTGGGAAACCTCTTCAATGAACTTTAAGACTTCGTTTTCCTGAGGCTTGCCTTTAATAATTTCTTTCACTAACGGATTTTCCGGCGCAAGCACAACATAGGTCGCGCCGAAAATAGTATCCACGCGAGTGGTAAAAACCCGGATAACCGCATCGCTGTCTTTAAGGCAGAAAAATATTTCCACGCCCTGGCTCTTGCCGATCCAGTTTGTCTGCATAGCCACCACGCGCTCCGGCCAATCTTTCAGCTGCCGCAGATCTTCCAAAAGGCGTTCTTTATATTCGGTAATTTTTAAATACCATTGTTCAAGCTCTTTTTGTTCTACTTTAGAATGACAGCGCCAGCACCCCCCCTCTATGACTTCTTCGTTTGCAAGGGTAGTCTGACATGAAGGGCACCAATTCACGTTCGAGGCCTTTTTATATGCCAAACCTTTTTCAACCATCTTAAGAAAAATCCACTGGTTCCAGCGGTAATACTCGCTGTCACAGGTAGAAACCTGCCTATCCCAATCGTAGGAAAAACCCATTTTTTTCAATTCGATCCGCATCCAGTCTATACATTTATACGTCCAGATATCCGGCTTGGTCTTGTTTTTGATCGCCGCGTTCTCCGCGGGCTGTCCGAACGCGTCAAAACCCATGGGATGAAGAATGTTAAAACCGCGCAGCATTTTGTACCGCGCCGCAACGTCTGTGATCGTATAATTACGGACATGCCCCATATGGATCTTTCCCGACGGATACGGGAACATTTCCAGGCAATAGAATTTCGGTTTGGAGGAAATTTCCGCTCTATAGGCTTTGGATTCATCCCAGAGTTTCTGCCATTTTTCTTCTATAGTTTTAAAATCATACTGCATACAAACATACCCCTTTCATAAACACGCTGCATACCGCCTGATCTATTCTTGTTCTTTTTCCTGTTCCCTGGCAATAACGAGCATATCCACCATTTTTTTGATCGCGACTAAAATCTCCATAATAGTACATGGCTTGATCAAATATAAATCCGCGTCCAAATCATAGGCATCCGTAACGGAATCAAGTTCATTTTTAGCGCTTATAACAATAACAGGGCGCCACTTATCCTTGAATTCTGTTTTCACCTTACGCAAAACTTCATATCCGTTAACTTGAGGGAGGACTAAATCCAAAAGAATAATATCCGGATCATCGTTTTGAATGATCTCCAAAGCTTCTTTTCCGTCGCACGCGATAAACGGCTCATACCCTTCGGCTTTCAGCCTGCGCTTGAGCGTTTCCACAACATCAATATCATCATCAACCGCCAAGATCTTATAGGCCATACATTCCTCTTTCTCGTTCAGCACATCAACCCGGAGAACTTCATTTTTTCGCAAGCGCCCGGACTGTTTTCAAGTTGGACAGATCCGCTGTTTCAGAATCTTTGGGCGTCTCCAAGATCAACGGGACATTTTTAAGTTTTGGATGATTCACAATCCCCCGTATCCCCTGAAGGCCGATTTTACCTTTACCAATATGCTCATGGCGGTCGCGGCGCGAATCAAAGGTATCTTTACTATCATTTAAATGGATCATTTTAAGTTTATTCAGGCCAAGAAGCCTGTCAATTTCATCCAGCGTCGCATCCAAGCCGGCTTTCGTCGCGAGATTATATCCGGCGGAATACGCGTGAGCCGTATCCAGACAAATACCCGCCCGGCCGGGGTCCTGTAGCTTTTCAATTACTTTTTTGTGGTGCGAAAACGAATATCCCAGCCATGAACCCGCGCCGCACACGTTTTCAAGAAGAATACCAACAGGAAAATCTTTTGTTTCAGATATAATCGTATTTAATGCTTTAATCAACCGCCGGAAACCTGCTGCTTCAGATGTATCTCTATGGCTTCCCATATGAGTAACAAGATACTCCGCTTTCAAAGCATAACATTCTTTAATATCTTCGATATAATCTTTTATTGAACGACGAATAATCTTTCTAAATGGAGACGCGAGATTTACCACATAATTCATATGCACAAAAATCGGATCGAGCCGGGCTTTTTTCCGTTCCCGTACAAATTCAGCTATTTCTTCTTTGGATAGATACGTTTCGCGCGTACGCTGAGGACTGCGGATAAAAATCTGCATAGTAGTGCATTTTAATTCCCGCGCGCGCTTAACCGCCGCGCAAATCCCTCCTGCGGTGGAAACGTGAACGCCTAAATTCATACTATAATCCTCTGCTTAAAGCAATTAAGCGGTTCAATGTTTCCTCGATCTGTGTTTCAGTAACGTCGAACCCTAAAGAGTACCTCGGTTTCTGAACAAAAATCTTCAATCCATCAATAAGAACTTTATTAAATCCCCTGGCAAACAATTCACGGATCGCGGCCTTAATTTCTGAATTGGCAAGATACGTTTCCGCCTGGCTGACCTGCCGGGAAAAAATAAGAAATTCCTTGTCGAATTCGGGATCATTCGCTTTAATTTCTTTTACTAAACCGAGTTTCTCGCCGAACGTCGATAAAACATTTTCCTTATATACCGTAAGCTTAAAAAAAGAAGGTTTCAGCACAAAAATCTGTAGATAATCCGGAGTATTCCTGCCGGCAGGAACCAGCACAATGGAAAATCGAAATCCCTGGTATTCTCCTTGGAATGAAGGATACAAAGAAAAGCGGGGCATTGAACCGTTAAAACGGCGGGACAAGCCGCGTAACACGTCGTTCCTCTGCTTGTTCATAAGGAAATACACGGCAAAAGCAACCGTGATAATCGCTAAAGGAAAAATAAGCGGAAAAAAAGAATATATAAATATATGCGAGTTGACCATAAAATTTTTATTTGCGATATTATTGGGATTTTACCACAAATTAAGCAGGAGGGAAACAAAAAGAGTCGTTGCCGGGAAAATGATAGTATTGCATTTTACTCACCTTACCGCTTGTCGCGGTTCTTTACGTTCGTAAAAAATTACCTTAATATCCACGACTCGTACACCATGATGAAATTCTCTGCGACAATTTCATCATACTCGTCGGGTTAACCGCCTTAACAATCAAGGCGGTTAAAATACACTTTTAATTTTCCCTTGTCGGGAAGTATTGCATTTTACTCACTGAACCGCTTGTCGCGGTTCTTTACGTTCGTAAAATACACTTTTAATTTTCCCTTGTCGGGAAGTATTGCATTTTACTCACTGAACCGCTTGTCGCGGTTCTTTACGTTCGTAAAATACACTTTTAATTTTCCCTTGTCGGGAAAATTAAAAGTGGAGCTGAGGGGGATCGAACCCCTGAACCTCAACACTGCCAGTGTCGCGCTCTCCCAGCTGAGCTACAGCCCCATGCAAAACAATAATCTCACAAAAATCTATTTAGATTCGGATTCAAGATGCTTGACAAGAAGACCCCAGGTTTTGCTGCCAACAACGCCATCAGCTGTCAATTTGTTTGCCTCCTGGAATTTCTTAATCGCCTCTTTAGTCTTACTGCCGATAACCCCGTCAATCTCGCCTTCATAATATCCGGCGTTTTTCAGAGCTTTCTGAATTTCTTTACCATCAAGCGTTTTTGGATCAAATTTAACAGGAGTTTCCAAAGATTCTAACCTTTTCTGTGTTTTTTCAAACTCAGCCTTAAGCGCCGCCTGCTCCTCTTTTTGAGCTGTAAGCGCGTCCTGAAGGTACTGAACGCTGCTGCGCGCCTGCATATTCGCCTCTTTTTCACTGCGTAAATCTGATTCCAAGGTATTTACCCGCTGTTCCAGCACCTGGCGGCTGCTTCCGGTAGTAGCACAGCCGGAAATCATTATTCCCGCGCACAATAAAACCAATACAAAAATTTTTGCCATAATTCCTCCTAATCCGGTACTATGTCAAAATCAATCGCATATATTCTTAAAATCATCCGATATTCATATGATCTCCGTATACTAAAACGTAAAGATTCGCAGGATATATACGCAAGGGGTATTATTATATATTAAATTTAAGGAATTGACAAATAAGATTTTAGATAGTAATATTTAAAAATCAGCTTTAGCCTACAAATATACCGTATATGCCCCTTTTAGAAAGCCGCGCTTCATATACAATTTCGCCGGGGTGTTGGAATGGCAGACAAACCGGTCTCAAAAACCGGCGGGCTCACGCCCATGAGGGTTCAACTCCCTCCCCCGGCACTTACATTGCATAAAAAAGGATATACCATAAAGTGGTATACCCCTTTTTTATTTCAGCCGG
>JAQUMS010000142.1 GCA_028717985.1 Candidatus Omnitrophota bacterium | reverse complement strand
TTATGATTGATACTGTTTAAAGACAACGTTCGTAATCCTCATCTGAAATCAAAGGCTCTGACAAAGGAATCAGACGATCGTATCTTCCGTGTCCTTGGAGAAGAAATGAACTTTGCTCATGTCAAAAACCAGATCCATGTCCTGGCTTACCGGTGGACGATCATGAGCGCCGACGCGGGCGGTGAACGTGTTCAGCCCCGTGTTCAAATGAATATACACTTCCGACCCCATCGGTTCAACGACTTCACAGGTAACGCGCACCACGTTTTCCGGAGGAGCTTCGGAAACAAAAAGCTTATCGTACACATCCTCAGCGCGGATACCAAAAATAACTTCTTTGCCGACATACGGAGTCATCTTCTTGTACATATCTTCCACAAGCTTGACTTTAATCTTTCCTTCGTCAAAATAAATACGGCCTTCTTTTTTGATAATTTTACCGGCCATGAAATTCATAGGAGGCGAACCTAAAAATCCGGCAACAAATTTATTTTTCGGGTGATCATAAATGGTAATAGGGTCGGCGACCTGCTGAACGATCCCGCTTTTCATGACAGCGATCCGGTCTCCCATCGTCATAGCTTCCACTTGGTCATGAGTAACATATATAATGGTAGTCTGCAGCCTGGTGTGCAATTTATGCAGTTCGGTCCGCATCTCAACTCTTTTTTTCGCGTCAAGGTTGCTTAACGGTTCATCAAACAGAAAAACCATTGGTTTACGGACAATAGCCCTTCCCACGGCGACTCTCTGACGCTCGCCGCCTGAAATCTCTTTCGGCTTACGGTTTAAAAGATGTTTGATGCCAAGGACACCCGCAGCGTCATTAACCCGCTGCATGATCTCCGATTTAGGATACCGGCGCAGTTTTAAACCAAAAGCCATATTTTCAAAAACCGTCATATGGGGATATAAAGCGTAATTCTGAAATACCATAGCGATATCGCGGTCTTTGGCGGGGACATGATTAACCAGTTTATTGCCGATATAAATATTCCCTTCGCTTATTTCTTCCAGTCCCGCGATCATACGCAAGGTGGTTGATTTACCGCACCCCGAAGGCCCGACGAACACCATAAACTCTTTGTTCTCAATGCCCAAATTAACGTTATCAACCGCTTTAGTCCCGTTCGCGTAATATTTAGTGACGTTTTTTAAGCTTACCTGTGCCATAATTTTAATTCCCTGTTAAAAATCAGAACAGCTCCATTAATAATAAAGGTTTATTATACGATTTTTCCGCAAAAAAATCAACAGCAAAAAAAAACCGGCTTTTAATCAGCCGGATTGACATACTCAAGTATTTTTCCCACCGTCGATTTAAGGGCTTTGCGGTGGACGATCATATCGATTAAACCGTGTTCAAGCAAGAACTCTGAACGTTGAAAACCAGGGGGCAATTTCTGGCGGATCGTTTGTTCAATAACCCTCGGGCCGGTAAAACCGATCAACGCTTTCGGTTCAGCGATAATAATATCCCCTACTCCGGCGAATGAGGCCATGATGCCGGCCATGGTCGGATTCGTAAGGATAGAAATATACGGCAGGTTTGCCTTACTATGATACGCGAGGGCGGCGCAGGTTTTAGCCATCTGCATAAGGCTGAAAACACCTTCATACATGCGGGCTCCTCCCCCGGATCCGGAAATAATAATAACCGGCAGTTTGTTCTTTGTAGCACTTTCTATGGCGCGGCTGATTTTTTCTCCTACCACAGACCCCATGGATCCCATAATAAAACGCGAATCCGTGACCGCCACGACGACACGTTTATTTTCTAACAGGCCTTCCCCGCTCACTACCGCCTCCCGGAGCCCTGTCGCGAGCTGATCGGCTTCAATTTTATCCTTATAGCTTTTCGGGCCTTTAAATCCCAGGATATCAAAACTTACCATATCTTTGTCATATTCCTGGAAAGTATCCTTATCAAGGAACATATTGATTCTTTCAGGAGCGGACAACACAAAATGATAATTACACTTAGGGCAGACTTTTAGATTTTCGTCGAGGGTTTTGTTAAAAAGAAGCTCGGAACAAACCTCGCATTTAGTCCAAAGGCCGTCGGGCATTTCCTTTTTTTTCAAACGGACAATAGTATATTTAGGTTTACCGAATAAAGCCATTTTTCACTCGTTATTTGCTGTCATTATGCTTATTAACCACCAGGCCCGAGGCGACTTTAGGATAAAAATACGTCGATTTCTGGGGCATTTTTTCACCTTTCAGCGCGATCGCAGTGATCTGCTGGACCTTAGTGGGATTCAAAAAGAACGCTATACGGGAAGAATCCCCGTCGACCTTTTCGATACACTCTTCGGCATCAGGACTGAACGTAAAAACCGACTTATTATCGAAATCAAGCTCAACCAAATCTTTAAGAATCATATAATTCAATATCGCCACATCCAAGGAACGGTATTCCGGAGCCTTATCAGCTATAATCTTATCAAGGATTTTGACATTTTTTAAACGTAAAAGAAAATATTTTTTATTTTTATACAGTCCTATAACATGCTCATTCATACCTGCTTTTTCCATCAGAAAAAATAACCGGGCTTTATCTTTCATCTCTTCCACGGAAAAATACTGTTTCATCTTCTCAAGGAACGCGTCAAGGTCAAAACCTGATCCGACATTTACAAGCCTGTGGATCGGCATAATGGTCAACCCGCGTGAATCCATATTGGTAAAATACGCAAGGATATAATTACAATCTTCTTCACCCGTTAATTCCCTGTTTAATTTTTGTTTTATTTCTTCCCGGTAGGAACAGGAGACTTCAAACCGGTGATGTCCGTCGGCAATAAATATATTTTCGTCATTCATGCAGGCGACAATCTCTTTCAACGCGCCGGGGTCCTCGATCTTCCAAAGCTTATGGACAACCCCTTCATCATCCCTGGCCTCCATAAGCGGTTTTTTATTCTGCACATCTTCCTGCTGTATTTTTTTGATGACTCTTTTTTTATCGGCGAACAAAACAAAAATCGGGCTTAAATTCGCTTTCACCTGGCGCAAAAGTTTAAGCCTGTCTTCCCGCGGCGCCACATGAGTATTTTCATGACCGAAAACGGGAGATTTCTTATCCCCCAGATGAAGCAACGCTATAAATCCAAGGCGGGTCTTATTTTCCCCTTTCACCTTATATTCCTGATTATAAAAATAGATCGAGGGCTTATCATCCTGAATCAGGATTTTTTTCTTAAGCCATTCGTTAAACAAAAGCCCGGCGTTCCGGTATTTATCTTCTCCCGGAGTTTCTTTTCCGAGAATAATATGAATAAAATTATACGGGTCAAGCTGATGAAAATAATCCTGCCGGGCGGAAGAAATAACATCATACGGAGGGCAAATAACCGAAGATAAATCAGGGATTTCTTCCTTATTATATAAGACCGCTTTTATTGGTTTTATCTTAGTCATACACTCGCAATCCTTCCTCACTGTCGCGGCCGCATTTATTTCGCGCCTTGATTATGCTGGCAGCTCCCGCATCCTTCTTTCGGACATGCTTTTTTTTCTGATTTTATCGATTCGGTTTTCTTTGATGTTCCGGAAGAAGAATTTTTCCGTTTATAATCCGTTTCGTAAAAACCTGATCCTTTAAAAATTATCCCCATACCTGCGCCGATAAGGCGGCGGACCTTGCCTTTACATTTTGGACAGGATGTAGCGGGAGAGTCTGTTATTTTCTGAAACATCTCAAACCGTTTCCCGCACTTATTGCACTCATAATCATACGTTGGCATTGCTCATTCTCCCTTTTATTTAAAAGCCTGCTTTATCTTATCGGCAAAACCTTCTTTTTTCCCGAAGTCTTCACCGGATAAACGGGCAAATTCTTCTATTAAACGTTTTTGCTCCGAGGTCAACCTGGTAGGGATCTCAACATTGACAACAACCAGTTCGTCTCCCGGCTCTCTTCCATGGACATCGGGTATCCCTTTGCCCTTAATACGGAATATTTTACCGGATTGCGTCCCGGGAGGTATTTTCATCATCACTTTCCCGGTCAAAGTGGCAACTTCAATCTCACAACCGAGAATAGCCTTGCTGACACTGATCGACGCCCTCACCGCTATATCATTCTCGTGCCGTTCGAAAACATCGTGAGGCCTTACCTCAATAATAACGTATAAATCCCCTCTGCCTGATAATCCGGCTTCTCCTTCACCCCGGACTCTTAAATGAGAACCGGTATCAACACCGGCGGGAATTTTAATTTTAATGTTATGCGTCGCTTTAACTCTTCCCTCTCCCCTGCATTCCGGACATGGAGTTTGAATAGTGCTTCCTTGTCCTCCGCAGCGCGGGCATCCCTGGGCAAGCCTGAAAAACCCGCTTGAAACAACAACCTGTCCGGATCCATGACACTGAGGACACTGTATTTTTTTCGTACCGGGTTTAGCGCCGCTCCCGGAACACGCCGGGCAAATATCGTACCGGGGAACACTCACTGTTTTCTCAACACCAACAGCGGCTTCTTCCAATGAAATACTTACCGTGATCTTTAAATCTCTGCCTCTTCGGGATGCAGAAGCCCCGCGCCTTCCTCCGCCTCCAAAAACATCAAAGCCTAAATCACCAAAGATATCTTCAAAAATGCTTCCACCAAAACCCGCATCCTCAAAAATACTCCCGAAATCCGCTCCTTTAAAAATATCTTCATAGGCGTATTTCTGGTCGATCCCGGAATGACCGTAC
>JAQUMS010000141.1 GCA_028717985.1 Candidatus Omnitrophota bacterium | reverse complement strand
CTTCTTCCGGCGACAATATTTTAATCCATTTAAAATGCGGTGATTCTTTACAAAAACCGCACTCGACACCTTTCAAAGGCACAATAGTGGTATGCCATAACACGGAAGCGTCTTCTGTCCTCCCTCCGCAGGTGGAATGAAAATACGCCGGCAGAATTTTTCCGTTATACGTGAGAACGATCCCTTTGGTCCTGTCAACAGCCAGACTGGTACGGTACCGCTCAGATGTTCTTCCTCCGTAAACCTGAGAATAAATATCATTGGTAACATCAAACTCTCTGTTCTTATTCGCCTGCATCTGATACAAAGCGAATGAACGGCATACGACCGCTTGGGCCTTCAGGACCTCAATAGGCCAATAATGGGAAACCTCATGGTACAAAACCCCCTTAACATAATCCTCCAGTCGTATATAATTAATAACAGAGAAATTACTCCCGCTTTTCTGGGCTAACAGTATTCCTCCGCTGAATTTTCTTCCGTTAACCGTTATTTCCTCGGGATAATCGCTTTTGATAAAAATCTTATGCGCTTTGAATACAGTTTTTGCTATGGAAAAACCTGCGGGAGAATACGCCACGTCGCCGCGTAAACCTCTTCCCCTGCGCATAATTTCCCCTGTTTCGGCATTTTTGATTTGATAAAATCCTCCCACCTTTACCGAAACAGAATCCTCATTTCGCATAATGCTGACGCGGACATACCGGTCATCCTGTGCGTACCCTGATGAGAATAAAAAAATACCGATTACCGTTACCCATACTATCGTTACCAACCGTTTTATCATATACATGGTATTTTTCTTGTGTCACCGGCGAGACCACAACCAGAACAATAAAGAAAGGATACAGCTGACCAGCACAGACGTAGCTAAAGGGAAATAAAACGTAAAATTCTTACGCTGAATAAGAATATCTCCCGGTAACCGGCCGATAAACGGAATTTTGTGGATTACCAGAAGAAGAATTCCTGCGATAATGCAAAAAACACCGATAATAATCAATGACTTGCCTAATCCATAATTCATATATACTGCCGCGCGATCACCCGGATTTTTGATTAAAATGTTCAAACGTCCGTTTTGTCGCCATACGGCCGCGGGACGTGCGCTTAAGGTATCCTGATTTCAACAAAAACGGCTCAACGGTATCGACAATAGTATCAGTCTCTTCGTTCAAACTCGCGGCCAAAGATTCAATTCCAACCGGCCCGCCATCATATATCTCGACTATTGTGCGCAGGACTTTTCGATCCAGATCATCCAGACCGGCTTTATCGGTACCCAGATCGTCTAAGGCTTTTTCCGCGACCGAAAAAGTAATAGTGGTGTTCCCCGCCACCTGGGCGTAATCACGGACCCTCCGCAACAGGCGGTTGGCAATCCGGGGTGTCCCGCGAGCGCGCCGTGCGATCTCCAAAGCGGCTTCTTTCTCAACGCGTATCCCCAGTATTCCCGAAGAACGGCTGACGATCTCCGCGAGAGCGTCATAGTCGTAAAAATCAAGGTGGTAAAAAATACCGAACCGCCCCCGCAACGGGGAACTTAATAACCCCACCCGTGTTGTCGCGCCGACAAGAGTAAAAGGCTTTAAGTGAAATTTTATTGTCTTCGCGTACGGTCCTTTATCAATAATAAAATCAATTTGAAAATCCTCCATTGCAGGATATAAAAATTCTTCTACCGTTTTTGACAACCTGTGGATCTCATCTATGAACAGGATATCCCCTTTTTCCAAATTAGTAAGGATCCCGATAAGGTCTCCGGCTTTGTCAATAGCAGGTCCTGATGTAGCCGTAATTTTTGTATGCATTTCGTGCGCGATAATATGCGCGAGGGACGTCTTGCCCAAACCCGGAGGACCGGAAAATAAAATATGTTCCAACGGTTCTTTTCGTTGTTTCGCCGCGGCAAGACATATATTCAGATTGTCAATGATCTCTTTTTGCCCGACAAATTCAGGCAGCCGCTTAGGCCGGAGAGAAATACTTAAAACAGTATCCTCTTCTGTCTCCTCCAGCCGCGTTGCCGGGTCGGAACGCCCGGCTAAAGACGGATTTTCTATAGACCAGTCTTTTCCGGTTGAAACATGTTCATCTTCACCCGGGAAGCTGTTCTTTTTCGCCTTCCTGTATTTGAACTCTTCCATGATATGGGACAATGTTGTTTTCATTCCGGGTAATGTCAATATCCCCGAACAACCCTTTCTGCCAAACACTTATTTCCTTTAACCGTATCAATTCCAATATTGCCAAAAAAGTAACCACAATTTCAACCTTATGGCGCGTTTTTGAAAAAAGAACACCCAGCTGTACCCGTGATTCCAAAAGAAGTAAATGCAGGATATCATGGATCTTATCTTCAACGGTAAATTCGTCTTTGATGACCTTATAAAACAAATCCTTAGGAGCTTCTTTCAAAGCCCGGGAAAAAGCGTCAATAAGATCAAAAATACTCGCCTCAAAATACCCGGGATTTTCATCAACGGGGATTTCGCTGTCCGCGATTTTAGGGCGTTTATACATTTCCCGCTGATCAGTTTCTTTCCGGCGAAGAGTCTCAGCTATCTCCTTATATTTTTCGTATTCAAGCAGCTGCCTGATAAGGTCTGCCCGGGGATCTTCGTCTTCCTCTTCTTTGGGATTCTCGTCCGGAGGAAGAAGCATTTTTGATTTTATTTGCATCAGGGTAGCCGCCATAACCATAAATTCACCCGCGATGTTTAAATCAAGAGACTTCATCAATTCCAGATACCCGATATATTGTTCTGTTATTTCGGAAATCGGGATATCGTAAATATTGACATGGTCTTTTTTTACCAAATACAGCAAAAGATCCAATGGCCCTTCAAAAAAATCCAATTTGAGTTTATAACTCATACGGATATCCCCATCGTTTTTTTCACTTCCGCCATGGTCGCCGACGCAACAGCAGACGCCCGGTCTCTCCCCCGGTCAAGGATCATCCTGATTGTTGACGGGTCCTTGATCAAGTGTTCTCGTGTGGCGTGGAAAGGACTGAGTTTTTCAATCAAACCGGCGGCCAGCCTTTTTTTGCATTCGGTGCACCCTATACCCGCATTCTCACACCAATCACGCGCCGAACTTTTTAGTGACGGAATAAAAGACGAATAATACGAAAAAACCGTGCATATATCCGGATGTCCGGGATCGGATAATTTAATCCGTTGAGGATCGGTGATCATCATCCGGACTTTATTCATGATCTCATCCTGGGAATCGGAAATATTAATGGTATTATTATAGCTTTTACTCATCTTCCTCCCATCCAAACCGGGAAGACGAGGGGTCGAGGTCAGCAATGCTTTCGGATCGGGAAAAATTTCTTTTTTATACATACCGTTAAAACGCCGCCCTATTTCCCGTGTCAATTCCAAATGAGGAAGCTGGTCCTCGCCGACAGGAACATTCTCCGCTTTATACAAAAGGATATCAGCCGCCTGTAGAACCGGATATCCTAAAAAAGCGTATGTGCTTAAATCCCGGGTTTTTACTTCTCGAAGCTGTTCTTTATATGTCGGGCATCGTTCAAGCCACCCTAACGGAGTCAAACATGAAAAGATCATGGATAATTCCAGGTGCGCGGGGATTTCGGACTGAATAAATATATGCGATTTATCGGGATCTATCCCCACGCTCAGCCAGTCAATCACATTGTCAACCGCGAATTCGGAAAGTTTTTCCGGATGCTCATACTCGCCCATCAAGGCGTGCCAATCCGCGACCATAAAAAAACATTCGTATTCGCTCTGCAGGACCATCCAGTTCTCCAGCGTGCCTACCAGATGCCCCAAATGCAATTTTCCTGTCGGCCTCATGCCGCTTAAAATTCTTTTTCTGTTCATAGTCTGGATTACGTATTCACATCTTCAATCGTACGCGCAATTTTTTTGATATCATACGCTTCGATAACATCGCCTTCCATGACCTGGTCAAACCCTTTAACCGATATCCCGCATTCAAACCCCTCCTCAACCTCGCGGACATCGTCTTTAAACCGTTTTAATGAAGCGAGATACCCTTCAAAAACTTCCTGGCCGTTGCGCACTACCCGAATATGAGCGCTGCGTATGATTTTGCCTTTGGAAACAAAAGACCCGGCAATAATTCCCGAACTTGAAAGCTTGAAGACTTTCCTCACGTCAGCCTTGCCGAGGAATATTTTTTTCAATTTCGGTTCCAGCATACCCTCAAGCGCGGCTTTAATATCATTAGCCAGTTCATAAATAATATTATACGTCCTGACTTCCTGCCCTTCTTTTTCTATGATGACCTTGGAAGCATCTTCGATCTCCACATTAAAACCAAGGATCAAAGCCTCAGACGCGACAGCAAGCATTACGTCGGAAATATTAATGTTCCCGATCCCTTCATGAAGGATATTCAACTTAACTTCGGATATATTCAATTTTCCCAAAACATCTTTGATCGCCTCAAGAGACCCCTGGGCGTCCGCTTTAAGAATCAATTTTAATTCTTTAAGCTTACCCTCTTTTATCTGAGCATAGAGATCTTCAAGGCCAAGGCGCTTCACCGGCTTCATCTGTTTATCGCGTTCCTGTTCCTGGCGTTTCACCGCCAGCTCTTTGGCCAGTTTTTCGTCTTCCAGCACGTAAAACTGTTCACCGGCCTCAGGAATACCGGAAATCCCTAAAACTTCAACCGGCATAGACGGCCCCGCCAGATCGGAA
>JAQUMS010000140.1 GCA_028717985.1 Candidatus Omnitrophota bacterium | reverse complement strand
GCCATCACAGCCACTCTTCCATCCTCGCGCGGTCATATCCAAGCTGAGCGCACACGAGATTAACAGAGGGAGATTCAAGCAAAGGCTTAAGCATATCTTCTTTTTTCTTCCAGCGAAACGGAAACGGAGGATATGTTGCCTGCATAACAGGCAGCATATTAAGGGACATCTGATGAATAGAAATTTGAGGGATACCTGCTATATCAATTATTTTTTCTATCTCATGCTTTCTTGAATCCGCATTCGCGATAATATTTTCATACCTGACCTGGCAATTTTGCTTACCGCTTGTATGTTTGTATTCCTGAACCGCTGTATTGGCTGAACACCATTGAAACGCGCATACCTCTTCCAGGCGGCTCCGGGAATACTTTTCCCATCCAAGAGGCAGTTCATATTTCCACCAGGAACCTCCCCATTCATACCGCTCGGAATATCCCTGGATGGAAAGGATATTCCCTTCCGAAGCCGTCCTGCCGCCGCTCAACGACCTGAGGTTGCGGGAAAAAAATCCCCGCGAAGACAACCATCCGTCATAGAGGCCGTTGATGGAGGCCGCGGGATTCCGTGTTAAGCAAACCACTCTGATATCAGCGCAAGGGAACAGTGTTTCTATAAAACCCATACGGTAGCAGTCAGCCGATGATTTTAAAAGAAGTGTTTTTTCAAAAAGATGCTGCTCATTTATTTTTCTCATCGGCTTCAACACGATAAACGGAGGTTCTTCTATCGTGAGGACCGGGTTCGGAGGTCCTACAGGGACTTCGAGACCGGGAAATTTCTCCTTTACCATCCCTGCCGGAATGTCATAATAATAGGGATTTATGGAGGGGTCTTCGTTCCTTAATACAGCCACCAGTTCAAGGTAAAATTCTTCCGCACGGAAAACAAAACGGTTTCTTCTATAATTATTGAACGCGGCAAGTGCCAGGTTTTTAAACCGCTCATAAGAAAATGAAAATCCGGGCCACTGAAGGGGAAAACGTAATGCCAGGTCATCAATATACTGGTCACGTAACGCGGGATCCTTGATAACATCGTTAGGATCTGTTTTTATTGAACAATCGCTCAAAAAATCACGCGACAAATTTAAAACTCGTACCATATCACCCGTCATTTCCCCGGCGATTTCATCCGAAGGAAAAGAATCCCCGGTGAACCCGTTCAATTTTAAAAAAGGAACGCCCTCCCCGCTGAGCGAATAGATCTCGGGATTTTTTTTCAATAATTCAAACAATAGGCTCGAGCCTGATCTGGACGAAGCGTTGATAATAAGCACCTTCTTTACGTTGCCGAGGGTGGACATCGCCCCTATGGTCCCGGGATTTCTTTCCGCTATAGCGTCAAAAACATCCGCCCTGAAATTAATGGCCGCGCGGATATACTCGGCAGGATTTTTAGAGTCATTTTTCATTGGATAGCCCTGATGATCCTTACAAGTTTGAGGAACCAGTATTTCTTAATCCTCAACATTGAATTTTTATCCGTACAAAGATGCTTCAGCTGGACAGTAATCATATAAAAAATCTCTTCAATAAAATACCGTATCTTAAATTTAACACCCCGTGCGTTGATCCCCTCAAGAATATGAAGCGGCCTGCACAGGTCGTACGAAAAACAGTTTAATTCATGGCATGCGATGGATTCAAACAATCGAATTTCCCGCGGCTTTAACTCTATTTTGAATTTCCCGCAATTATCTTTCAAAATCGGGCTTGATGTGTTTTTCCACGCCGCGCTGAGGCCGCCGCTTTTTCTGGCTTCCTGTGTTGAAAAAAAGTTAAGCATGTTTTCCTCGTACGGCTCGTGTAAAAAAGAGCATAGTGACTGCACCGTCTCTGTAGGACGGGAAAGAATATCTTCATATTTAACTAAACAGATATTGTCACCGGAAAGGCGGCGTAACCAGGAGATGCCAAGCTGCTGCTCCTTCTTCCATAGGTTCGCGGTATAATAAACATTGTAGCGGTTAAAGATTGTTTTTCGCGCGGACGCCGCAACATCCCTCCCGTCGCGGACCATGAAGATAAATTGCGCTCGAGGATAATAATGCCTTATTAAAGCGACGTGATACACCATAAACGTGCTTTTACATCCCCATCTTCTTTTCCCCGTGCTTTCACGATACTGCTCATATATGGCAAAAAAGATATTGATCAAATCCCTTTGTTTGGCCTCGTAAAATATTCTCTCCCGGTCAATGGATACTTCCCAGGGATACGGATGAAGTTCCACCATTTTTACAACATCGCTTATGAGCCGTTTAAACCGGGTATCCACGCTCAGATCGCCGTAAAGCGGCTCCAGGGAAAAAAAATTCTTCATGATATGCGGGGGATGCGGAATGGCGATACCGGAATGGGCATTGAGGATAAGCCTGAGAAGATTTGTCCCCGAACGTTCAGTACCTATTATGAAAAAAGGATCCATTTTTGTCTTTCAGTGGATTTATAGGCCGCACAATGCGGATTTATGACGAACGCCAGCGCATCAATTCCCGTTCCAATTCATACGCTTTATCCGGCTCTCTATCAATCAGATTATTCGATTCCTGAGGATCGTCATTCAGATTATACAATTCCCGCTCGTCCGTTTCCTGAGTATAAATGAATTTCCAGCCGTCGCTTTTTCTCACGGATCGTTTAAACGTATGTAAAAGATAATCCGTTTCTGAAAACGCGTCGAGCCGAACAGGTTTTCCTTTCATGAACGGAACAAGGCTTACTCCCCTCATCTGCTGTTTGACCGCCGCGTCAGAAGAAATCCCCAAAACATCCATCACAGTAGGCATAATATCCAGAGTCCTTACCTGTTCGGGAATAATCTTCCCCTGAATGCCGGGTATTTTAATTATTAACGGGATCCTGATAAGTTCGTCATAAAGACTGTATCCGTGGTCAAACCGTTTATGTTCATAGAATTCGTTCCCCGAGGCGGAAGAAATGATGATAACTGTATTATCAGCCAGCCCCAAAGCCTGTATCTGTTCCAGGAACCGGCCCACTTTTTGGTCGGCTTCATAAATCTTGCCGTCATACCAATTCCGCCAGAATTGGACGTCTTCGCCGTTCAGATTAAAAGGTTTATCTTCCAGGCTTTCATTACGCAGTTGCCAATATTCCTCAGGTGTCCCCTGGTACTTACTTTTAATCATGGGATCAGCGAATTTATTTTTAAAATTCTTATCGTTTTTATACCGCCCATGCACATCATACCCGTGAATAAAAAGAAAAAACTTGCCTTTCTTATGTTCTTTAAGCCACTCTATCGCCATAGGAAAAACAAGATCAAAACCGCCGAAGGTTGTTTTATCATAATACCTGTCAAATCCCTGGCTGTATCCAAAAACCCCGTCCATTCCCGCGCCCCCGGTAAAGCCGGCGGTAGCATAGCCGTTATTTTTAAGTATCTGTGCGAGCGTAACGGTTCCCGGAGAAAGCTCCTGGAGATTTGAATACACTTCCTTTTTTTCGTCAAAAGAACTGTATTTATTCACAACTCTATGCTGGGAAGGATACAGGGACGTAAACCAGGACATAAATACCGGAAGAGTCCAGCTTGAAGGGCTTACGGCATTTTTAAATAAGAACCCGTCACGGGAAAACGCTTCAAGATTCGGGGATGTCTCACGCGAATACCCGTACATCTTCAGATGATTGGCCCCCAGCGGATCAAAACCTATAATAATGAGATTGCCGCCGCGGATGGCGTCCCAGCCCGTCTACGTTTTTTTCCCCGGGACAAATGATCCGAGTATGGTCAAAGCCTTCTCTTTATCAAATTGTTCTTTTGGGAAAAATAATTCCACGCGGAACAAAGCTTTTTTCCCAGGAACATACAAAGAAGCGGCGACTCCCCGGTATTTAATAAGCTCGTCGACACAAACGCCGTACGTAAAACGCGGCGTGCTGTTCAGCACATAAACGGAAACAGCCTGGCCATTAATTTTTATTTCTGTTTTCTCCGGTTTAAATGATTCGGGACACTCAATTGTATTGGTGATCATTCCCGGATACGGATTCGGCAGGCGTTTAAACAATGATTCAATAACATACATCCGCTCGGAAATATACCGGTCGGCATCTTGAGCGCTCAAACCCTCCGTAATTTCGATTTTTACTGTCGTTTCATCCTTGCGGGCGATGATAGTGCGTGATACGGACTTATCCGCTTCCCTGACTATATTTTTCTGAACTGAAAAATCTTCAATACCCTCAAAAGAAAAATCAAGTTCCGTGAAAATGTCATGAAGGACCTCGGAGGAAAACGCCGGAGTGAAGAAACCCAGGAAGATAAAAACGATTACTAACCGCGCCAGATATTTAGTGAGCATGCTGGTATATTTCCTTTATTTCCTTACCCTCCACAAAAGAAGGGGTTTTAATACCCATAAGATGAAAAACAGTCGGATATTGATCAACCATACTTATCGGCTTTCTGATCTTGTAATGCTTTTTTACTCCGGGCCCCATAATAACGAACGGGGTCCATATCGCTTTTGTCGAATCAGGAAGTATCGACTGTTTATATCCGGTTTCCAGGGAATCGGCAAAAACTGCCAGATCATCCCCCATTTCTTCATTCCAAAAATAACCGGGTTTATTGGCGATAACCAGATCACCGACCCTGTCCGAGGGCAAATTCAACACTTTCGGCGCGTCTTCCCATTTTACCACCGCTGCCAACGGACGGGTGCCGTCGGAATCCTTAAGGGATTTCAGCATCCGGATTACCTTGGCGCGCAGTTTTTCATACGCGGGGCCGTGAGCCCTTCGCCAATCACCCGACAGTCC
>JAQUMS010000139.1 GCA_028717985.1 Candidatus Omnitrophota bacterium | reverse complement strand
ACGAAAAGCCCTTGCCCAAAAACTGGAGGGGATTAAGGGAGTGATCATTGAGGATAAGGTTTTGACGATATCCGTACATTACCGGATGGTTGAACAAAGGAATGTTCCCCTGGTAAAAACAATTTTTCATGAGGCGGTGATACTTTACGTGGTTAAAGGCTTGGTTACTATTCATCAGGGAAAAAAGACCTTGGAAATCCGCCCTTCATTTAATTGGGATAAAGGCAAGATTGTCCTTTGGCTTTTGGCACGGGAACGATTTTTAAACTCAGGGGATACCGTAATCCCGGTTTATATCGGTGATGATACTACCGATGAAGACGCCTTTCGCGTTTTGAGAAAAGAAGGTTTTACGATTTTTGTAGGTAAGCCCGTTAAAACCTTCGCTGAGTATTATCTGAAGGATCCCGGTGATGTGAATGTTTTTCTTGATAGAGTAATCCGGATGTCCGGGAAGGAGCGGCCATGAATACACGCATAACAGCGCCGGAAGAATTTATATTTTGTACCCGGTTGCATCTTTCCGAATTGACAGGGCTGAGAGCTTCGACTTTGAATCAGCTTTTGCATCTCTTGCAGAAAGTTCCCGGCTCCAGTATTTATCATCATACTCACCGGTTTTTGCAGCAGCATCAATATCTTTCTCCGGAGCCACCTAATGATTTCGCGTTCTGGGTTACTGAAATCCTGGGTGAAGGAGAATTGGGCGAACAGCTTGCCAGTATTGATACTATCCAGTTCTCAAATATCCGTGCTTTGAGGGAATGTATTATTGAAACAATTGAACAGCACATAAAAGCGCATCAATTCGCACAGCTTAAATTTGCCAAGGAGGGGGAAGAATTTCATTTTATTAAATCCGTGAGTTTTGTTATCCCCACGGCGTATAAAGCGTCAACCTTGGAAGATTTTAGCGCGATACTGAAGAAAATTACCGTTGATTCGATATATTTTCATGTTTTTGAATCGCGTTTACGGCTTGAAAAAAAGACAAATGATTTTTCTTTCTGGCTGGAAACTTCCCTTCATGAAAAAAATTTGGCGGATGAAATCGCGCGTTTGGACCCCTATAACCAGACGCTTGAAGATTTGCGCATGAATATAATCGGGATTATTGAACGCGGGAGCGGGACAAACAATGATTAAGAAGATAGAAGATTATATTCCTATTGTCGGGCAGTCTGCGGTTGATGATGTCAGGCTGATCGCGGAGAAACTGAAAGGCAAAGTGATCCAAAACGTCAATTCGACTAAAAACGGAGGCGGGGTCGCCGAAATCCTCAATAATATGACCCCTCTTTTACAGGGACTTGGTGTTGACGCCCGCTGGGATGTTATTCAGGGCGAAGAACATTTTTTTTCGGTTACGAAAAAATTCCACAATGTTTTGCATGGAAGACCGGATGAAGTTACTCAGCGGGATTTCGATATTTTTATGGAAACAAGTGAGAAAAATGTCCGTGCGATAGATATAACCGGTGATATAGTGTTTGTTCACGATCCTCAGCCGATCGCGCTGATCAACAAGAAACAAAACAATAAATGGATATGGCGGTGCCATATTGATGTGTCTCATCCTCATCAGCGGGTCTGGAATTTTCTTATGGACTTCATAGTCCGGTACGATTCAGCGGTATTTTCGGCTCCCGGTTTTTCTTTTAAACTGCCGATCAGGCAGTTTCTGATTTCTCCATCCATAGATCCGCTGAGCGACAAAAATAAAGAGCTATCTTCCGATGAAATAGATGCTGTTATGTATAAGTACGGCATTAGCAGAAAGAAACCGATCATTACGCAGATTTCCCGTTTTGACAGGCTTAAAGACCCTTTGGGCGTGATTGAGATGTATCAATTGGTTAAAAAATATGTTGATTGTCAGCTGATCCTTGCCGGCGGCGGGGCGAGTGATGATCCTGAAGGCATGGAAGTTTTTGCGGAAGTTAAAGAAAAGGCAAAAAAAGACCCGGATATTCACATTCTGCTTTTGCCTCAGGATGATATTACAATTAACGCACTGCAACGGGCGTCTACTATTATTGTTCAAAAGTCACTTAAAGAAGGGTTTGGTTTGACAGTAGCAGAAGGGTTATGGAAAAAGAAGCCGGTTGTCGCTTCTCATGTCGGCGGTATTCCTTTGCAGATCACGCATAAACATTCGGGGATGTTATGTTATTCGATTCAGGGAGCGGCGTATTCGGTCAAACAACTCCTGAATAGTCCTGCATACGCCAAGCGCCTGGGAGAGAATGGACATGAACACATAAAGAATAATTTTTTGATTACAAGGCATATCAAAGACTATATATTACTTTTTCTTTCTCTTTTTCACGCGGGCGATATTGTTTATTTATAAACAGGAGGGTTTTAAATGAATATTAATATTCAGCAGGATTGGCCGGTTTATATTTTGCTTGGTGCGGTGTTTGTATTTTTTATTTATGTTGCTATCCATAGCAAGATCGTGGAAAAGCAGAAAAAGGCAGGGAACGAAGATTCTAAAAGCAAAAACTAAAAAGAAAACGGTTTCTTTTTAGTAGTAAAACACTATTGAAAAAAACTTTTTAAAAGGTATAATATAACTACAATCCAAATTAGGGGGTATGGTATTCCTCATACCTGCCCAAAGCCACGGGTTGCAAAAGATAGTTTATTTGCAAATTTTTTGATTGCTTCTTTATGACTTTTTAAATCAATTAATAATCCCGACCAATTTTGGATCTTAAAACACGAAGTATATATTTTGTATTATATAGATAAACATCCTTCGATAACGGGTCTGAATCAAATCAGGCCAAAGCCACGGATCGGACAGGAATGAGTTATTCTATTTTTCATGCTCGAGAACCGGGTTGCCGAAAAGGATAGTGTATTTAAGGCGATCCGGATTTTTTTTGTGCGGATTCATGTAAAAAATTTCAGTAACAAAACAGGGGGGGGAAATGAGAAAATTATTTTTAATCGGGGGCATCATCGCGGCGGGATTGGTTTTGGGATTACAGGTGATAGTTTTAGCTCAGGTCACTGACGCAAACAGTACGACGCAGACTTCAGATCAAGCAACATCCACGACTCAAACTCAAACCGGTCAGCAGGGCATTCAGGATACAGTCCAGGATTACATGGCAAAACAAAAAGAATTGCATACGAAATTCTCAACAGAGTTGCAGACTTTATTGAGCGATTTTAAGACCAAAACCCAGTCTCTCAGAGATGAATTTAACACCTCGATAAGCGGTCTTAGCGCGGGTGATTCCGGATACCAGGAAGCGGTTAAAACGTTTTCCGAAGGGATCAAGAGTTTAGCTAAAGATTTCAGGGAATCAATGCAGACATTGTTTAAGAGTTTCCGCGAGGAAAGTAAAACATTGAGAACTGAATTTATGGATAAAATCAAAGAGTCTCTTCCAACTACGGGAGAAGATCACACAAGTTTGGGAAGCATACTCGGCAATGGAAATAATAAAGACGCTTCTTCTCTTAAATCCCTTGGCAAAGAATTACGAAATGAATTTAAGGAAGCAATGAAGGAACTGAAAGAATTGAGAAAAGAGGCGTTGGCGGCGGTGAGAGACGATACTCAAAGCACTGGAACGCAGAAACTCGGCTCCAGCGCATTAGAAGGCGTTCGACAAATGACCCATGGAATTGGGGCGGCATTGGGAACCCAATCTAATCAAGACGCGGCAGTTGCTAAATAATAAATTGGAATAACAATTTTTTGTGGAGGGGGTATGAAAAAAATATTAGTGTTCATGGGATGGGGAATGACCATATGTTTGTTTGCCTGGAGCACGGCGGGATATGCGCAGGTAAGCGTCGGTACGGTAAATAACCGTGTTGTCCAGGGAGGGACGACTTCTTCCACCCTCCAGCCTATAGTGCAAAGTTCTTCCGCTCAGGCGCAATCGGGAGGAACGAGTACAAGCGGCACTCAAACCAGCCAGGGATCAACCTCCACAAAGGCGCAAGCTTCAGGTTCAACTACGCAGACAAATACTCAACAGCAGGCTGCTGCTACCCGAAACACCAAAGTCGCAGATAGCGCCGTGGCAACGGTTAAAAACACCGTGGACGCCACCTATAACAGCCAAACGCAGGAATTTACTTTCACAGACGCCAACGGACAGCAAAAAACAATGAAATTAACAGATATTTCCGGATTGACCAAAGACTGGATTGATAAAGCCGGTATTCAAAACGGGGATAAGATCAATCTTGGGTTATCGGAAGACGGTAAAGCGATTCTGGTTACAAATTCCGATAAAGATGGAAATAAAGTTTGGGAATATGATTCACAGAGCCACGCGATGTCATATTATCATACCAGCGGCGCTTTGAAAGGCAAGCTGGATTATGTTACATCAGAGAGTACCCGTAAATATACATTCCGAGGAGAAGGTAAAGACCCTGGAGTGGGTAAGGACGGGCATGTGATTACGCAAAAATGTTTCTATGACAGCAATAACAATCTTTCCAAAATCGAATATTACACCTGGTCCGCTGAAAACCGCGGTAAAAATGGAGCAGCGAAGAAGTCGGATCAGCAGAGATACACCAGATATAAATACAGAGAAGACACGTTTACCACGCCTACTACAGCCACATGCGATGTTACTGCGACGGCTTGCAATAAGCCGTCAAGCACCAAGTATTTTGATGATCCGCGTCCCATTAACTGGGAACCTGTTTTAAAGGGGACAGTACCGCAGGATAATCAGGGAAGATATTTCCTGAAAACAAAAAATGACGACGGAACTGTTTCTTATTATATGCTTACGGCTCGCCAAGATGGGTTTGAC
>JAQUMS010000138.1 GCA_028717985.1 Candidatus Omnitrophota bacterium | reverse complement strand
ACCGGATTTTTCAAAACTAACGAACCGATTTTTACAGAAAGATTGTTTTTCATCTATTTGGACGTTATCATCTGCACGGAAACAAATAAAAGAAACACGCCGAATATTTTTTTTAAAATCGGGTCCGGCATATTCTGAACAAAATTCGCTCCGATCAACCCTCCGGCGAAAAAACCGATACATATGAAAGCCGCCATGGGAACATTAACATTACCCGCCTGCCAATACCGCCACGCGGCCAATAAACCTATGGGCGGGATCATGGCCGCAAGCGTCGTGCCCTGAGCCTGATGCTGGGTCAAACCAAACATAAACACCATGACCGGAATTAAAATCGTTCCCCCGCCTATTCCGAACATCCCTCCAAAAATACCCGCAATCACACCCAAACCGAGGTAAAGAACATGACTCATGGCCATATAACCTCCTCTGCCTGAAATACCGGCCCTTCTTTGCAAACTCTTTTATACCCATCTCTGGTATTAATCACGCATCCCAAGCACGCGCCGAAACCGCAGGACATATGAGATTCAAGAGAAATTTGCGTCTGAATATTATGTTTCCCGCTTATCGCGCATAACGCCTTCAGCATTGGTGCAGGGCCGCAGGCGTAGACATTAGCTCTTAGGGGAAATTGCTTAGTAAGCAATTCTTCAAAAAGAGAGGTAACGCGGCCGTGAAATCCCCGGGAGCCGTCATCAGTTGCTATTTTTACTTCACACCCGATTTTCCTAAAATCGTTTTCACAATGGATGTGTGCTTTTGTCCCAGCACCAAGCAAAACAATTATTTTTTGTTTTTTAACGCGTTCCGCGAGAAAAACCAAGGGCGCCACACCCATCCCTCCGCCAATAAGAATTACAGATCCGGGATTTTTCTCATCGTTGTCCCTGTAGGAAAAACCATTGCCCAAAGGCCCGATAATATCAAGAAATTCACCGGGTTTTTTGAGAAAGAAGGGTTGATCCTTTTCCAACCACTTCATAAAAAATTTCAACCTGATTTTTTCGCACGCGGTGAATGCTGAAAGGCCTGCGCAAAAGAGGATCCCGGGTATCGCCTGTTCGGATAGTCAAAAATTGCCCCGGTTTCGATTCCCGGCTGAGCACAGAAGACGAAACTCCCATATGAAAGGCCTGACCGGTTACGCGTGTATTAAAAATAATTTTTGCCGCCGACTGAATCATATTACGCCTGTTTTACGGTCCTTTTATTTAAATAGGCAATAAACAACACAAACAGCGCTACTGTTATTGCCGGTGCCGCCATTTCCCGGATATACATCCGAATTCCGGCCGCCCGGATAATTTCCCATGACTTGACAAAGAAAACAAGAAACAGCAGAGACACCACAGACCCAATTTCTTTATATATCCAGGAAAGTTTCAGAGAAAAATATTCTCCGACATCCCGCAAAAATAACGAGCGCAGCGAAGGCACAATCCGGGGAACCCGCCGGGTATATTCACTATATTCTTTTTTAAACCGGGCAGAAAGGATTTTCTCTTCTTCGTAAATCAACATAATATAGCGGACAATAAAAAAAAGCAGAAAAATACTTACTACCCACCATTTAAACACCATAAGCACAACACCTAAGCCGATACAGGCTATTCCCAGATACATGGGATTACGGACAACCGAATATAAACCACCGTTTATTAAACGAAGCCCTCCTGTTGAATTTTCCGCTTTATAGCCGCGTGCTGAAATCCGCATGAGCTGGCCAAGCAAAATAAAAACAAGACCTGTAATTTCCGACACGTTGCCCGCTATTGTTCTCTCATAGGA
Organism: Candidatus Omnitrophota bacterium; assembly: GCA_028717985.1. GTDB lineage: Bacteria > Omnitrophota > Gorgyraeia > Gygaellales > Profunditerraquicolaceae > STD1-16. The sequence continues at coordinate 3,031 of JAQUMS010000138.1, read as the reverse complement.
ACGGAAGAAAAACCCGGGGAAAAAGACAACCACTAAAGCAGCAATAACAACAATAATTCCATTAATTTTCAGTCTGATTTTCATAATTCAGATTATGTCTGGCATTTACGGCAGAAATACGTCCCCCTGCCGCCCACAATGTTTCTTGTAATAGGTGTTTTACATACACAACATGGCAGGCCTTCCCTTCCATAAACTTTATGATACCGGATATACTCACCCCGTTTACCCGATAACCTCACATACGTATCAACCGACGACCCGCCGCACGCTATAGCTTTCCGTAAAACGCATCCGATTTCATTAAAGAGCACTTTTATCTCTCCATCGGTAAGAGAATAAGCTTTGCGTTCGGGATGAATCTTGGCCCTAAAAAGTATTTCCGCGGCATAAAGATTCCCGATCCCCGCGATACATGCCTGATCCATCAATAACGGCTTAATTTTGGTTTTCTTCCCCGCTATCAGTTTTTTGAATCCCGTAAACGGCACTTCAAACGGTTCCAAACCAAGCTTTTGTATAAATTTAAACGACCGCCAGTCTTTTAAAAGACGTAATTCCGCAAATAAGCGCTGATCGTTAAAATCAAGAATATCATCGCCGGAAAAAACAAAACTCACCCTGCTGTTTTGTCCCGTTCCCGGATATACCAGCTGCCCGGTCATCTTCAAATGAATAAACAGGGCGCGGCCATTGGATAATTCCAGGATCAAAGACTTTGCCTTGCGTATAATCGCCCGGATTACCGCGCCTTTAACTCCTTGTTTTAACGCCCCGGGAGAAATGCCCCTGACAATACGGGGATTATTTAAAAGAACGTCGACAATCTTTTTACCAATGAGTGCTGTTTCTAATTCGCGCTTTATCGTTTCGACTTCTGGCAGTTCAGGCATACGGCAAGGATCACTTTTTCTTTTTACTTTTTGAGTTTTCCTGGTATTCCTGCAAAGAACACACCTCAAGCTTCTTTTTCATCAGGATCTCAATACCGTTCACCGTGGCTTGCGCGCCGGAAATTGTCGTGGTATAGGGAATAGTATACGTGACGACCTGGGAACGGATCTGGGTTTCATCCTGGCGGGGAATTCTGCCGGACGGAGTATTGATTACCAGCTGGATCTTGCCGTCTTTCATCAAATCAAGGATATTCGGCCTGCCTTCAGCTATTTTAGGCAGGACTTTAACATTAATGTTGTTTTTCTGCAATACGACGGCGGTGCCGGATGTGGCATAAATGGTAAAACCCAGCTCGACAATTTTCTTAGCGGTAGGAACAACAGCATGCTTATCTTTATCGCAGACAGAAATAAAAACATTTCCTTTTTTGGGAAGCTTCTGCCCGGCGGCGATCTGGCTCTTCAAAAACGCCCTTCCGAAATCTTTATCAATTCCCATTACTTCACCGGTTGATTTCATCTCCGGCCCTAAAATAACATCTACTCCGGGAAAGCGGCTGAACGGAAATACGGACTCTTTAACCGCGACATGAAGAGGAATTATTTCCGAGGTAAATTGCAGTCCTTTTAATGTCCTGCCAAGCATTACTTTTGTGGCAAGTTTAGCCAACGGAACACCGATCGCTTTAGAAACAAACGGCACGGTCCGGGACGCGCGTGGATTAACTTCCAGAACATATAATTTATCATCTTTGATCGCGTACTGAACATTCATTAGTCCTATCACATGAAGCTTCTCCGCCATTTTATACGTTGCTTCACGGATTTTCTTAAGCATTCCCGCGGTCAATGTGTATGTCGGCAGGACCATTGCCGAATCACCGGAATGAATCCCTGCTTCTTCAATATGTTCAAGGATCCCCCCGATAACAAACGTTGTACCGTCACCGACTAAATCAACATCAACCTCAAGCGCGTCTTCAAGGAACTTATCAATTAATACCGGATGCTCCCCGGAAACTTTCGCCGCTTCAATAATAAATTTCTCGAGGGTCTTCTCTTCATACACGATTTCCATGGCGCGCCCGCCAAGCACATATGACGGACGGACCAAAACAGGATACCCGACACGCCTGGCGACATCACGGGCTTCTTCAAAGGTGAACGCAGTGCCGTTTTCCGGTTGAAGCAAACCCAAGTTCTTCAACATCTGCTGGAAGCGTTTCCGGTCCTCGGCAATATCAATGCTGTCGGCGCTCGTGCCTAAGATATTTACTCCGAGGTGCCGCAGGCGCATTGCCAGATTCAAAGGAGTCTGTCCTCCAAACTGGACAATAACTCCAAAAGGTTTTTCAACCTCAATAATATTAAAAATATCTTCTATGGTAAGCGGCTCAAAATACAAACTGTCAGAGGTATCATAATCGGTCGATACCGTTTCAGGATTACAGTTAACCATAATGCTTTTAAAACCTTCTTCTTTTAAAGCGTATGCCGCATGGCAACAGCAATAATCAAATTCAATTCCCTGTCCGATCCTGTTTGGGCCGCCGCCTAAAATTATAACTTTTTTTGAATCTATATTGTTCGACACACTGTCCTCCGCACTCACTTCAGTAATTTTTTTACTGTTTGCACCGCCTCATCAATACTCTTAACTTTGATCACACCCTCAATATCCCAGGATCGCAGGCTTATCACCGGAATCCCAAATTGCAGGCAATAGGCAATTTCCGACAGAGTTCCACATGATCCTGGTAAAGCGATAACAACATCCGCAGTTTTAACAACTAATACATTTCTCGCCAACCCCATACCCGTAGGAATAGCAATATCAACATAAGGATTGGCATCGGCTTTATTATAACTTGGCAAAATACCTATTGTTTTACCCTTCCCAGCCTTAAAACCCTTACAAATTGCCATCATCACTCCACTTAAACCGCCACAAACCAAATAATCAACCACTTTGGCTAATTTTTTGCCTAAATTATGGGCCAAACACTCCACCTCATCATTACACACTCGACCACCGATTACTCCAACTATTTTTTCACGCATTTTAATTAATAAAGCTTGCTGTAACTTGTAGAATTTCCAACATAAGCTACCGATTAAATTAATCCGGCTTTACC
>JAQUMS010000137.1 GCA_028717985.1 Candidatus Omnitrophota bacterium | reverse complement strand
CTCCCAGTTCTCCGGATTCGTTGGAAAGGTTTTACCAGTATTGCCCTAAAGCTTTTTTGCTCCATGGGTGGGGGCTGACTGAGACGAATGCGCCGACGTGTGTTATTCCTCTGGGATCAAAGAATGTGTCCAGTGTCGGCAGGCCGCCTCCGTGGGTTGACGTTAAAGTTTTTGATGATGCTGATGTTGAACTTCCCACGGGAACAATAGGAGAGATTGTTGTGCGCGGTTGGGTGGTAACAGACGGTTATTTTAAGGACCCTGTATTAACACGGGAAACTATCCGTAACGGTTGGTTTCACACCGGGGATTTAGGCAAATTCGACACGGAAGGTTTCTTATATATTTGCGGCAGAAAAAAAGAGATGATCAAAGTCGCCGGAGAAATTGTTTTTGAACCGGAAGTAGAAGCCGCTATCCATAAACATCCGGCTGTTGCCGAAGCCGCAGTGGTAGGCGTTCCGGATAAATTACGGGGTGAAGTTCCCAAGGCTTTTGTTTCTTTCCGCGAGGGGGCTTCCGCGACCGAAGAAGATTTACGCTATTTCTGCAGACAGCATCTTGCACATTTTAAAATCCCGCATTATTTTGAATTTTTGCGTGAACTTCCGAAAAACAGGGTAGGCAAGATTGATAAAGCAAAATTAAGGCAGACAGCCGGTTTATAATTTTTTCCGTCAGCCTGTTTTTATAAGCCTGTGGCTTGAATCCGAAAGGCCACGGGTTTTTTTATCCTTTTTCGCGGAAGGCCGTATATTTATATACGGAAGAAAGTATATACTTCATATGATCAAAGAGAAGATACGTTATAGCCTTAAAGTTTCTTTCTGGGACGGTTTTTTTGCTTCCTGCATGATGGGGTTTACTACCGATTATATTACGCCATATGCTTTGGCGCTTAAGGCGAATGTTTCTCAGGTCGGGATTCTAAATGCTTTGCCCAACTTTTTTTCTTCTCTCGTACAGCTTAAATCAGCGGATTTTTCGGAAAAGATCCGGAGCAAAAAGAAGATTATTATATGGTGTGTGTTTTTACAGGCGCTGATGGTAATTCCGATAATCCTTATTCCGTATGTGTGCAAAGGGTTTGAAATTCCCGCGCTTATATTGTTTGTTTCTTTTTTTACCGCTTCCAATGGTTTCGCCCTGCCTGTATGGCAAAGCCTGATGTCGGAGTATCTTCCTTCCCGTAAACGGGGAACGTATTTCGGATGGCGGACTAAAATCCTCGGGATTGTTACAATATCCTGTATGTTTGCCGCGGGGTTTGTTTTACAGTTTTTTAAAAATAATTCCAGCGGGATAGTCCTTCCTGTTCCTTTTCAGGAAGGGGCCGGCGTTTTGTCCGGTTTCATGCTTATTTTTTTGCTCGCGTTCATATGCCGTTTTGTTTCATGGTATTTCCTTACCCGGATGTACGAGCCTCCTTTCAGGCATGAACGCTCAGCGTATTTCAGCATTATTGATTTTATTAAAATAGCCCGCGGGTCGAATTTTGCCCGTTTTGTATTTTTCGCGGCGTGCCTTAATTTTTCCATGTCGCTTGCTTCTCCGTTTTTTTCGGTATACATGTTGAGAGATTTGAAATTCGGGTACCTTACGTATACTGTTTTGATAGCGGTTGTTACGATCGCGTCGGTCGCAACTATCCACCGGTGGGGGATAGTTGCGGATAAATACGGTAATTTTAAACTTATCCGGTTTAACTCTATGCTTATAGCGTGTCTTCCTTTTTTATGGATGATGTGCCGTCATCCGGCTTATATCTTTCTGGTCCAGGGGTTGGGAGGTCTTTGTTGGGCCGGGTTTAATCTTTGCGCGTTAAATTTTATTTACGATGCTGTTAGTCCTGCTAAAAGGACCAGATGCATCGCGTATTATAATTTTTTTAATGGTTTTGCGCTTTTTCTGGGGCCTATAATCGGAGGCTCTCTGGCGCCGTATCTTCCTCCTATTTTAGGATACCGGCTGATGAGTCTCTTCCTGATTTCCGGGTTATGCAGGGTTTTGACGGTGTGTATTTTTTCCGGTAAAATTAAAGAAGTGCGCCCGGTAGAGGGTTCACGGGTCCGGGATATTGTCTATAGTATCGTTGGGTTAAAACCGGTCGTGGAATAAATAAAATGAAAAAGCTATTTTTTTTCAGTCCGATATCTTTGATTTTTGCCGCGGCAATGGCTTTTTCCTGCGGCGGCTGTGGAAAACCTGTTATTACAAATATGGGTTCGCATGGGAAGGCCATTGTGTGTTTCGGCGATAGTATTACTTCCGGCGAAGGTGTAACTCAGGAAGAAGCGTATCCCGGAATTCTGGCAAAAATGGTTTCTATGCCGGTGATTAACGCGGGTGTCAGCGGGGATACAACGGAGGGCGGTTTGCAGAGGCTGGAATCCGATGTCTTGAATAAAGATCCGTATCTGGTTATTGTGGAATTGGGAGGAAATGATTTCCTTCATCAAATGCCGCTTTCTGAAGCAACAGAACGTATCCGTCAGATAACTACGCGTATTCAGTCGCGCGGGGCAATCGTGGCAATTGCTGATGTCAGCTGTGGGTTGCTGATGGAAAATTACCGGAAGAATTATCAGCAGGTGGCGCGTGAGACGGGTTCGATCTTTATTTCCAGCCTTATGTGCGGAATAATCACTAATTCCGATATGCGGAGTGATTCTGTGCATCCCAATAAAGAAGGGCACATGATTATCGCTCAAAGAATTTATTCCGCGATCAAGAATTATCTTCCGGACGGCGGGGCGGAGGAGTAGAATATGAACATGAATATTAAAGAATTAGCTTTACGTGAACTTCAGTCTATTATTGAATCATGGGGTTATAAAAAATTCGCCGCCGCCCAGATTTTTTCCTGGGTATATAAAAAAGGAATTGAGGATTTTAACGCGATGAGCAACCTTCCTGTTCCGTTGAGAGAGAAGCTGAAAGAACGTTTTTATCTGTCTGACGCGGTGGTTGCCGAGAAATTGGTGTCACGGGATGGGACGCAGAAAATCCTTTTTCGCCTGAAAGACGGGAATTATATTGAATCGGCGCTTATTCCCGCAGAAGGGAGAGTGACAGGGTGCGTGTCTTCTCAGGTTGGGTGCAAATACGCCTGCGCGTTTTGCGCCAGCGGCCTGTCCGGTTTCAAGCGTGATCTATCCTGCGGAGAGATCATTGACGAGGTGTTTTTACTGAAAAAAAACTCTCCGGAACAAAAACTCACACATCTGGTGTTTATGGGGACGGGAGAGCCTCTTGATAATTACGATAATGTTTTAAAAGCGATAAGGATAATTAATTCTCCCGAAGCTTTTCATATCGGAGCGCGGAGAATCACAATCTCAACCAGCGGTCTTATCCCTGAAATAAAACGGTTGAGCGGAGAGGGGTTGCAGATAGAGTTATCGGTCTCTTTGCATGCCGCGGATGATTCTGTCCGCACCAAGATTATGCCGGTCAATAAAAAATATTCGTTGAAAGATTTACGTGCCGCCTGCAGGGACTATATCAATAAAACAAACCGGCAGATAACGTTTGAATATATTTTGATAAAAGGCGTTAACGCCGATTTGCGCGATGCGGAAAAATTGTGTACACTTATAAGGGGGTTAAATGCAAAAGTTAATCTTATTCTTTCGAACAAGGTCCCTGAATGCGGGTTTGAACCCCCGGATAAAAAAACAACAGCGGCGTTCAAGAATACGCTGGCTGACGGCGGTATTCAGGTTACTGTGCGCGCGTCCCGGGGAGAGGATATCCAGGCCGCATGCGGACAATTGAGGTTACGGCATGAACAAAAATAGAAAAACCAGAAAACACGTGATTACCCGCAGGATTTATCAGGCGGTTTTCTTTTTTACTTTTTTCTGCCTGATCGTTATTTTTTTAAAGGGGTGCTCGCCAAAAGAAACCGTTAATATTTCTTCGGAAGGTAAAGAAATCGTTTGTTTTGGGGATAGTATCACTATGGGCTATGGAGTAAATAAAGGGGAAGATTATCCGTCGCACTTGCGCAAGATGGTTAATCTTCCGGTGATTAATGCCGGAGTAAACGGGGATACATCCACGGAGGCCTTGAAACGTTTTCAGAAGGAAGTCGTGGACAGAAAACCGCTGCTTGTTATTATTGAATTCGGAGGGAACGACTTTGTCAGTAAAGTTCCTCTTAACGAGACCGTAAAAAATGTCGAAGAAATGGTCAAAAAAGCCCAGTCAGCCGGGGCAATGGTCGCGATCGCCGATGTGGGGACGTATATTATTATGAGCGATTACAGCCGGGAATTTAAAGCTTTAAGCGATAAATATAATACAATTTTGCTTCCCAATCTCTTAAACGGGATATTCACCAATCCGTCACTGAAAAGCGACTTTATTCATCCAAACGCCAGGGGATATCAGATTGTCAGTCATCGCGTTTATAGGGGAATAATCCCATATTTAAACCAGAATGCCCTGATCCATTCTCTGCAAAAAAACAAAAAATCCGGACCCCAAGGAGTGTTTCAATGAGTGCGTCGGGTTGGAATATCAGGGGAAGTTTTCTGATGCTTATAGAAACGGTTATCTGTATTCTGATAGCGGTTTTTATTACGTATCAACTGCTTAATGTATTTTATAAACCTTCGCCCCGGAATACGATGCTTAAGGAAGAGGGTATAAATACTTCCAGCCAGAAAGCGCTTATTGATTCCACCAGAGAAAAGGCGGAAAAGGCATCCCGGCAGATCGAAGAGCGGAACAAACAACTTCAAGACGTGGGGCTGGGGCAATAAAACCGGCTAAAATAAAAAAGGGGTATACCGCTTTATGGTATAGCCTTTTTTATGCAATGTAAGTGCCGGGGGAGGGAGTTGAACCCTCATGGGC
>JAQUMS010000136.1 GCA_028717985.1 Candidatus Omnitrophota bacterium | reverse complement strand
ATAACCGGAAACTTGACGGTTTTGTGAGTTCTTTGCAGGGAAAAAAATGTTTCCTGAGAGCGTGTGAGGAATGCGGGTGGTGTTCTCTCATCGCGGAGCAAGCTCTTTCCGCCTCTTTTTCCGCGATGCAGGGAATAGAAGAAAGGTTTGTGGAATTATGAAAATAATGCTTATTAATCCCAATTCATCATTAATAGAAAAAAGCTGGGCGTACAGGAAATTTTTTACTCCTATCGCGCCGCTGGGGCTGGCGTATATGTCCGCGGTCCTGGAAAAAGACGGCTTTCAGGTTTTTTTGCTGGATCATTTCGCTACAAAGATCAATGACAAGGAACTCCTTGACCTTATAATCAGGGAACGACCCAGCCTTATCGGGTTTTCCGCACTTACTCCGGTAATGCCGGATATTACCAGAATAGCGAAGATGATACGCTCACAGGGAATAGAAGCGTGTATTGCCGCCGGCAATATTCACCCAACGTGTTTTCCCGATGATGTGCTTAAAAATTGCGGGATCGATATTGTTGTCAGAGGTGAAGGCGAAAATACTATTCTTGAAATCTGCCGGTGCCTTAGAGACGGGGGGGATCTTGCCCGTATCCCCGGAGTGAGTTTCATCGGGACTGACGGAAAATGCGTTCATACCAGTGACCGGCAACTTATTTCCGATCTGGATACGCTGCCGTATCCCGCCTGGCATCTTCTCGATCTCAGTAAATATAAAGAAGTCCCTTTGGCGGGGATACATAATACTCTGGCATTTCCCGTCTTGGCTTCACGAGGATGTGATTACCGGTGTTATTACTGTTCCCAGGATAAGGTTTATAAAAAAGTCAGATACAGGAATCTTGATTGCGTAGTTGAAGAAATGGAATATTTTAACCGGAGCATGAACGTGAGGTATTTTGGTTTTTGTGACGCCTATTTCCCGTATAATGAGGAGTCGGGGTTGAAATTTTGTGAGAGTATGATCCGCAGGGGCCTGCATAAAAAATTACGCTGGTGTACTGAAACCAGGGTAGATAAAGTGACCCCGAAACTTCTTAAAGCAATGAAAGATGCGGGGGCACATTTGATCATGTACGGTATTGAGGTAGGTAATGCGTCAATTCTTAGAAAGATCAGTAAAGGGGCACAGCTTGGAGACGCGATCACGGCTATTAAGGAAACGCGAAAGGCCGGAATTTTAAGCCAGGGGTTATTTATTCTCGGCCTGCCGGGAGAAACCGTGGAGACGTGCCGGGAAACTATGCGTTTTGCCAAAAAACTGGACTGCGATTTTGTAAAATTTAACCTTGCCATGCCGTATCCCGGATCCCGTTTTTTCGAGGATTACCAGAAAACCAGGACAGTCCATCATCATGAACGGTTTACCAGCTGGTTTGACTGGACGGCGGACAATCAGGAATTGGTTTATGCTCCGGAAGGGATGGACAGCGTTACTCTGCGGCTGTTGCAGAGACAGGCAATGTTTCAGTATTACGTACGTCCCAGGATCATCCTCAGGCATATTATGAAAGGGACTATTAATTTCCGGAACTTCTTTTTCGGCGGGATCTGGCTGATGTCGCTTTTTATTTCAGGCGTAATGAAAAAACTTAAAAAAATTTGTTCACCGTGTAATCAGGAATAATCCATGAATTTCAGCGTTCCTACTAATCTTCACGCCGATTTGCCTTCATACTTGAGTTCTCTTAATACCGGGGGGAGAATTTATGAGGTATACGGTAAGCTTCCGATTGACGACCTGGGCGGAGGAAGGAGTTCGTTTCCTTTATCTCAAATTTCCAAAACCGGTTTTGAAGCTCATGTTCGTGAATTGCAAAGAGCGGGTTTCCGGTTTAACTATCTTTTGAACGCTTTGTGCGCGGATACTGAGGAATTTAAAAAGATACGGACTCTGCTGGACTGGATTTCCGGTATGGGGATAGACCGTGTTACGGTCGCGAATCCGGTTCTTTTTACGAAGATAAAAGAATCATATCCGCATTTTCAGGTTTGCGTTTCCGCGATCGCCAATGTGAATTCTCCCCGGAGGGCGCGGTATTGGGAAAGCCTGGGAGCGGATTCTATTACTTTGCCTGGTTATAATGCCTGCCGAAGCAGATCATTCCTTTCTTCGATAAGGCAATCCGTCCGGTGCAGGCTTCAGATGATCGTGAATGACGCGTGCCAATTTCAATGTCCATTGTACCTGTATCATTATTGCCGGGAGTCACATGCGTCTCAAAGCCGTCACGCGTACCGCGGCTATTCCCTTGATTATTGTTTCATTATCTGCAGGTTTAACCGGTTACGGGATAAAATTAATTTTATCCGGTCCAACTGGATCCGTCCCGAGGACACAAGGTATTATGAGAGTCTTGGGGTGGATAGTTTTAAGATCGTGGACAGGCGTCTTTCTACCGGGATACTTGCGAATATCATCACGGCGTATGTGCGGGACGGTAGGTATGACGGCAATCTTCTTGATCTTCTGCCGGTTTTCCATGGGAGGACGTTTAACGCGCATAAGGACTGGAAAAGAAGATTGTTCTTGCTGCGTAATTTTTTTCACAGTAATTTTTTCGAAACGGTCGGATTTTTGAAACTTTTTGACGCGGTGAATATGCACGTTGATAATGCGTCTCTTGACGGGTTTTTGGAAAACATGCCCGCGGATTGCGACGGCAATTCCTGTGATTCATGCTCGTATTGCCGGGACACGGCCGAAAAGTCGGTCAAGGTTGATGAAAAGTACCGCGTCCGGGTTCTGAATACAGTTGACCGGCTCTTACAAAACACATGGGGATTACGGTATGAATCAAGCGGCCTTTAAAAGAAAATTAAATACCGGTACCGTGCTGTTTGCCATAGCGGTTCTGGCTCTTGTTGTGAGATTGTACCACCTTGACCGGTATCCTCTTTGGTTCGATGAATCGGCCGCCGCTTTAGAGCCGAGGAGTGTTTTTGCGTTGCCTTCGGTTACCGAATTTTTTAATCCCGAATTTACCAGGGACCGGGCGGATTATCTGATGTTGTATTACCATGGATTTGTTTTTTTCTGGAGAGAATTGGTCGGGAATTCTGTTTTTTCCCTTAGGGTCTCTTCCGTGATCTGGGCCCTTCTGGGGATAGGAATGGTTTACAAGCTTGCTTCATATTTGTACGGCCGGAATGTTGGTTTGATGTCGGCGTTCCTTCTTTCACTGGCGCCTTTTCATATATATTATTCGCAGGAGTTGCGGCAGTATACCGCGGTCATGTTTTTATGCCTGATTTCATACTATCTGGTATTCAGGATACTGGAATTTGACCGCTCGCGAGATTGGATTTCTCTGATAATAGTGAATACCGTTATCGTCTATTTCCATTATGTCATGATCATCCTTCTGGGAGCGGAGATCATGCTGTTTGTATTGTATCGGAGGCGCATCCGTCATGCATTGTTGAAAATCGCGGGCGGGAGCTTTATTTTTTTGATCTTTGTTTTTCCGGTATTGCTTATCGTTGTTCAGAAAGTTGCGTACATTTTGACGCATACCGTCCGAGCCGATATAAGCGATTTTCCGATCTGGGGCGGGAAGATCGATTTCAGGAATGTCGTATATACGCTGAGAAATTTCAGCATAGGATATACGGTTGATTTTTATTCGGTGTGGGGATGGATCGCGACGTGCCTGCTGGTTGATCTTTGTATCCTTGGGCTTATACGGGGAGGCGCAGCGAACAACTTTTCTTCCGCGAAACGCGTTTCTGCTATTCCGCCCATGAGGATGAGGGAAGTGTCGTTGATCGTGTTGTTTGTGTTCCCTATCGCGGCGCTTTTTATCTTTTCCCAGGCGGCAAAAACCTGTTATGTTGACCGGTATTTTTTCCCTCTGGGCGCATTATATTGTATTGCGGTGAGCGCGGGGATATGCTCGGCTCGAAAGTTTTTAAAGATCTTTCTTACTGTGTGCGTATGCATATGTTTCGGCGTTGGGCTGTCAAGTTATTACCGGGATGACCTGCCGCGTGATAACGCGCAGCACATAGGATATATGCAGAAAAATACCCACATTGACGAAATAACCGCCGCATTAGCCCGTAATTACAGGGAGGGAGATCAGGTTATGTCGGCTTCCCGTTTGATAACCCTGCCTTTAAAATTTTATATGAATGCGTACTCCTGGGAATACCCGTCTGATAAAAATACGCGGATGGTGCGGGAAGCCAACGAGGGGAAACTTTTCTGGGTTGATAACGAGGGGAAGCCGTTCCTTATTTCCTATAATAAAATCGTTCCTACCTGGTATGATAAAAAGCCTTTTTCCGAAAAGGAAATGAGTCCTCGGATATGGTTGATCTATTATACGTTTGATCCCCGGCCTGAGGTCATGGCGGATTTATCAAAGCGGTATGAGCAAAAAGCGAAGTTCCTGTTTGGAGATTCGGAATTGTACGAGTACGAGAAACGAGTGGTTCAGCAATGAAAAATAGTGTATCTTTACCGGTCGTTAAAAAAGAGCTGGCGATCCTGGGATGTATTATCATTCTCGCTTTTTGTTTCCGTCTTTTTAAATTAACCGGCTACGGGCTTCAATACGAGGAGATCTATTCTTTTGTATTTCCCGGCTTATTCCGGTACAGCCTTAATTTCTCTTCAGCACAGCCAACATACCTGTATAACTTCTTTATGCATTATCTGCAGGCCTGGACTTCAAACGAGTGGGTCCTTCGAATGCCTTCAGTATTTTGGGGTGTCGCGTCTGTCCCGTGTGTATATCTGATTGGGAAGAAAGTAACCGGGGACGGCTTGTCCGGCCTGCTTGGGGCATTTCTGCTTGCGGTATCCCCGTTTCATGTGTATTTTTCGCAGGAATTGAGAATGTACCCGCTGGTGGCTTTCCTGGGAGCGGCGTCGGCGTATTTTT
>JAQUMS010000135.1 GCA_028717985.1 Candidatus Omnitrophota bacterium | reverse complement strand
GGCTTGTGTCTCTGAAATATACTCTTGTTTTAAAATCACAGCTCCCCCAGATCATTCTTTTCTTAAACGATTCCATTAAAAGCCTTTCTTCTGAGATGCCGAAGATCGAAATTAAAAAAGGGGTGCTTGTTGAACCTCAAACTTCATATGTGAAGGAATGGAAAGATAAAGACGAGGTGTTTGCTTTTGTGATTGAACCGGATCCCGATAAAGCAGCTATAACACTTAATAAATATAAGAATTGCACGGTGTTGACTCAGTCGCAACTAACGACTAAGTCTACAAAAAAAAGAGCTTCAGTTTCAGAAATGACAAAGTATAACCTGGAAAAAATTTCTTCTTTTATCCTGGCCCCCGTTCCTCCGGGGTTTTCCGTTGCTGTTGATAATAAACCGAGTTTTGATGTTAATGCTTTGTTTGTCGAACGGTTAGTTAAAAAATTATTTTTATTTGCCTGGCCGCTTTATTTTTTATCTTTTTTCGTCTATTTTTGTTTTGTTAAAGCCTGCCAGATAGCGTTTTTCAGCCTCTCGGCTTTATGGATCAATGTTTTCCTTAAAGCGGAATTATCCTATAAAGAATTGCTTTCAATCGGAATATACGCATTGGTCCCTCCCGTTGCGATGTCTCTTGTGCTTGAACTGGCCGGGATCACTATTGCCTATCAGGGAATTGTTTTTATCGCGTTGTATCTTTTTTACGTATACCAGGGGATTAAAGCGAGTAAAACAATCGCTGAAGTTGAAATGTAACGGTTGTCAGATGTGTTGAACAGGTACCCGTCATAAAAGGCGAAGAGCCGAAAGGGGGAATACTGATGGGGGACACGAATTTTCTCGTTATTGACGATGAGCCGGTTATCGGGGAAATTACGAGTACGATCCTTAAACGCATGGGGTATGACGCCACGTACGCGTTGTTAGGCGAAGAAGGCGTTCAATTCGCGACCAAACAACCATTTGATATTGTGATTACCGATCTTCGCTTGCCGGATATGGACGGCATTCGCGTCTTAGAAAGATTAAAAGCGATAGATCCTGATATTGTTGTTATTATTTCCACGGGGTATCCTTCTTTTGAGAGCGTGCACGCGGCACTCCGCGCGGGCGCGTATGACTATGTTTCTAAGCCGTTCGAAAGCACGGAATTTTCTTTTGTAATTCAGCGGGCTGTGTCCTACCGTAAAATTTTAATTGCCAATAAAAATTTACGGGCTGAACTGGCGGATGAAAATCTCCGGCTTGAGCACAAGGTTAAAGCCCGGACCGCTGATTTACGATTGGTATATCATATTGCGCGCCGGGTTTCTTCCAGCCTTGAATTACAGGTTGTTTTGAACCAGATAGTAGATTTGATCAGCAGAACATTAAAAGTAGAAACGTGTTCTCTTCTTATGTTCAATGAGGAGTCGGGAGATTTGTCCATCAGGGCGGCGCAAGGATTGCCTGATGAAATTGTCAAAACCACCCGGATATCTTTATCCGATACGGTAAGCGGCTGGGTTTTCCGGCAGGGGGAAGCAATCCTTGTCGAAGATATAGAGAAGGATCCTCGTTTCTCTCGCAGGAATCAGGAGAGGTATTACACCAATTCTTTTATCAGTGCGCCCCTCATAGTTAAAGATAAGGTTATCGGCGTTATTAACGTTAATAACCGTAAAACACGGGAACCCTTTACCAAAGACGAGCTTAGGTTAATCAAAGCGATTACTCGTGAAGTTGCGATCGCGATTCAAAACGCGGAATTATTCCGCACATTGGAAGAAAGTTATCTCCAGACAATAAAGACGTTAACTTCGGTTATTGACGCTAAAGATCATTACACGTTTACTCATAGCGAAAACGTGACCAGATACGCGCTTGTACTCGCGAATGAATTAAAGCTTCCCTTTCAAGAAATAGATGATATCCGTAAAGCATGTCAACTGCATGATCTGGGGAAAATCGGCATCAGTGATTATATTCTTACTAAACCGGGAAAACTTACTGACGATGAATGGCGGGAGATGAAACAGCATCCGGGTAAGGCTGAAGAGATACTTAAACCATTGAGTTTTTTATCAAATGTCGTCCGGCTTGTCGGCCAGCATCATGAATGTTATGACGGGCACGGATATCCTTATGGCTTAAGAGGGGAAGCGATCGCTCTCGGCGCCCGTATTATCGCTCTTGCCGACAGTTTTGACGCGATGACTTCAAAACGCCCGTATCGTAATACACCAATGACCAAAGAACAGGCGGTTGAAGAAGTTAAGCGTAATGCCGGAACTCAGTTTGATCCCGGAATCGTAGCGGCATTCCTAAGTTCCTTTGATAAATTTTCCTGTTGTCCGTAATATATAGGTCTTAGCTCTTAGTAAAGGCAAAGAGCTAAGAGCAAAGAACAAAGAGCAAAAAAGGGGGGTTACCAAACACTATTGTTTTTTACTTGTATAGATGTTGCCTTAAATATAAGCACGCTGTGGTGCTGATTTAAACAATAAACTTAAGAAGATTAGAACAGAGGCGTTCTATTAGTCATAAGACTAAAGAACGCTTTTTTTGTTGTACGGACAACACACCGGCCCAATACAACTTAGGGCCGGGTGTAAATACAGGCGGCACACCGGCCCAATTTCCTTTGGGGCCAGGTAGTTTTTAAAAAGGGGGAAAATACTGCAGTAGGGCAGTACGATGCCAATTAAAAATTTTTCAAGGAGGTGTAATTATGGCGAAAGGAAAAGAAACACCGCAGGTAAAAGTCGTTAATCCGCTTGTTAACGGTTCGTGTGATGAAAAAGCGGCTCGCGACGTCATGAAACTTATAAAAGAGAAGAATATCCAGATTATTGATTTGAAATTTAATGACATGCCGGGTTTATGGCAGCATTTTTCCATTCCCGCGAGCGAATTGCTGGAAATGGACGATATTACACGTTCGATTTGGGTTGACGGTATTGGTTTTGACGGGTCTTCCATCAGAGGCTTTCAGAAGATCCAGGAATCCGATATGATTATGATTCCTGATCCGTCAACAGCGATTGTTGATCCCGTGTGCGAAGTCCCGACCTTGAGCGTTATCTGTGATATTTACGATCCTCTTACCCGTAAAGCATACAGCCGTGACCCGCGGTATATCGCCAAGAAAGCTGAAAAATATCTTAAAGATTCCGGGATAGCCGATACTGTATATTTCGGTCCGGAAGCGGAATTCTTTATTTTTAATGATGTGCGGTTTGACCAGAATGAAAATTCAGGGTATTACTTTATTGATTCTGACGAAGGGGATTGGAATACCGGCAGGGATGAAAAACCTAATTTAGGGTATAAAGTCCGTTTCAAGGAAGGATATTTTCCGGTACCTCCGCATGATTCTCTTCAGGATTTACGCAGTAGAATTATCCTGAAAATGAAAGAGGCTGGTATCAATGTTGAAGTGCATCATCATGAAGTAGCTACCGCGGGACAGTGTGAGATCGATATGAAATTCGATACTTTGACCCACATGGCGGATAATCTCCTGCTCTATAAATACATCATCAAAAACATGGCCCGTAAAAATAATATGGTTGCGACATTCATGCCGAAACCGCTTTTTGCCGATAACGGCTCCGGTATGCATTGCCATCAAAGTTTATGGAAAAACGGCGTAAACCTGTTTTATGATAAAAACGGATATGCGCTGCTGAGCCAGACCGCAAAGTATTATATCGGAGGGTTGTTGAAGCACGCGGAAAGTTTAATGGCTTTTTGCGCGCCGACCACCAATTCCTATAAACGGCTTGTTCCCGGATACGAGGCGCCGGTTAACCTGGTATATTCTGCACGCAACCGTTCCGCGGCAGTCAGGATCCCGATGTATTCCAACAGCCCGAAATCCAAGAGGATTGAGTTTCGTCCGCCGGATCCATCATGTAACGGTTATCTTGCATTCAGCGCAATGCTTATGGCAGGCCTGGATGGGATCAAAAATAAAATTGATCCGGGAGAACCGAATGATCAGGATTTGTTTGAAATGAACGAAGAGGAACTGAAAAAGATACCGACAGTCCCGGGGTCATTATTCCGTTCCTTGAAATCTCTTGAAGCCGATCATAAATATCTCCTGGAAGGCGGAGTGTTTACCCAGGATGTTATTGATATTTGGCTTGAATATAAGTATAAAAGGGAGATAGATGCGGTTAGAATGCGTCCGCATCCGTATGAATTCTATCTCTATTTCGATATTTAATACTGAATTCCGTATTGCCATTGCCTTCTGTTTATCCGGAGGCAATGGCAGTCGGATTTTTTTTCATAATCTGATGCATAACTTTTAATCAGGAATTGGTGAATCATATGATTACCGTTCTGATAGTTGATAACGAAGAAAAAGCGAAAGAATTACTGTCCGGACTGCTGCATCAGGAGGGGTACTCGAATCTTGCTCAGGAGAACATTTTTAAAATTGTCAAGAAAGACACTGTGCAGGACCCTTCCGCGTTAAAGAACAAAGTTATCGAATTGGAAGATGCTCTTTTTCGTGAAAAACACGGGATGTTGTATAAATCAATCTTGGAAGAAATAGAAAAAACCCTTCTTGAACATGTCCTGGAACGAACCGAAGGCAATCAACTGAAAGCCGCTAAAATTTTAGGACTGAATCGTAATACTATCCGCTCTAAGCTCAAAAAGTTAGGTATTGTCCCTCGTAATTATAAGTGTTGATGAGAGAGTGATAAAATTTTGTTGACGAATCCAAAAAAAAGGCTATGATGTTTTGGTTATGGAAAAAATAAATGAGTTTGAACAATACGGGCTTTATGATTCCCGCTTTGAACATGATGCCTGCGGCGTAGGTTTTGTGTGCGATATCAAAGGTAAAAGATCCAACGTGGTTGTCAGTCAGGGGCTGGAGATTTTAAGGCGCCTGACGCATCGCGGGGCA
>JAQUMS010000134.1 GCA_028717985.1 Candidatus Omnitrophota bacterium | reverse complement strand
AGCGTTGAATAAAAGCGTGGGGAACGGCGGCCGGTCGCCTTTGAGTGTCGCGATTATGGGGTGTGTGGTTAACGGCCCGGGAGAAGCCAGGCACGCGGATATAGGTATAGCGTTTGGAAAGAAAGAGGGATTACTGTTTAAAAAAGGCAAACCTTTTAAAAAGGTCCCTGTTAAACAGAGTGTTTCTGTTTTGTGTGAAGAAATCTTAAAATTGAAATAGGAGTTTGTTGAAAAAATATAAAAGTTTTTTATCAGCCGGATGCGTAACGGCACAAAAGGAACGAGTATGTATTGGACAAAAGTTTTTATTCCCACGTTAAAAGACGCTCCCCAGGAAGCGGAGACTGTCAGTCATCAATTGATGCTGCGGGCCGGGTTGATCCGTATGCTGATGGCAGGGGTTTATTCTTATCTGCCGTTAGGATACCGGGTACTTTTAAAGATTCAGCGTATTGTCAGGGAAGAGATGACCGCCGCAGGCGCAAGTGAATTGCTGCTTCCGGCTTTGCAGCCGCTTGATTTATGGGTGCGTTCAGGCCGAGATAAAGATATCGGAGACGTGATGGTCAGATTTGTTGACCGTAAAGGCAGAAATGTGTGTCTCGGGCCTACTCACGAAGAGGTTATTACCGATCTGGTGAGGGCATATGTTTCTTCATATAAACAACTGCCGGTGGTTTTATTTCAGATACAGACGAAATTCAGGGATGAATTGCGTCCCCGGTTTGGATTAATCCGCGGATGTGAATTTATGATGAAAGACGCATATAGTTTTGACAAAGAAGAATCAGGGCTGGATAAAAATTATAGAGCGATGTTTGACGCGTATACCTCGATTTTTAAGCGTTGCGGTCTTGAATGTTACGCTGTTGAAGCTGACTCCGGGGTCATGGGCGGGAAGGTGTCTCACGAATTTATGGTCCCCGCGTCAAATGGGGAGGATTGTGTTTTGCTGTGCAGGCAATGTCACAAGGCATTTCCGTTTCATGAACCGGCACAAACCGCCTGCCCCGGGTGTTCCTCGGCGCTGGAAAAAATCAGCACGATCGAGATCGGGCATATTTTTAAATTAGGAATTAAATATAGTTCCACGCTCGGCGCTGAATTTGTTGACGCCGACGGCAAGAAAAAACCGATAATCATGGGCTGTTATGGTATCGGGGTTTCCCGTTTGATACCCACTATTATTGAACAGAATCATGATAATGCCGGGATCATGTGGCCGGACGAGGTATGTCCTTTTAAAGTTATTGTTATGCCTCTTGATGTTACCGAACCGAAGATAAGAGAAAAGTCCGTTGAGATTTATAATGAATTATCCCGGAACAACGTGGAAGTTTTATTTGATGACAGGGATGAGCGGGCGGGAGTTAAGTTTAAAGACGCCGATTTAACTGGTATTCCTTATCAGATCATTATCGGAAAAGAATTTATCAATAAGAATACCATTGAAATCAAGAACCGCAGAAGCGGGATAAAAACCGCTGTTTCCGCGGCGGAAGACGCCATGAAAGCAATTTTTGATTTTATCGGAGTACATAAACAGAAAGTATGTTAGATTTATCCAGGGAAAAAATTATCGAGGGTTTGAGCGCGGTTTTTGTGCCGTATCTGTCGGATTTAGGCTTTGAACTTATCGATTTGTTGTATAGATACGAAGGCAGGATACCTGCGATCCGGCTTTTAATTGATAAAAAAGGAGGCGGCATCAGTTTACAGGAATGCTCTGAATTGAACCGTTCGTTAGGCAGGGTGCTTGAAGAAAAAGAATTCTTTGAAGGAGGATCGTTTATCCTTGAGGTTAATTCTCCCGGCCTTGACCGTCCGTTGGTTACGGCGCGCGATTTTCAGCGCTGCAGGGAAAAGACAGTACACGTTTTTGTCCGTGAACCGATCGAGGGACGATATGAATTTGAAGGAGTTTTATTGGATGCCGGCGAAGAGGGCATTACTGTTCAGACAGTCGGAGGCCCGGTGCGGATCCCTCTGACTGCTATAACAAAAGGGAAACAAATATTTTGATAACACATGAGAAGGCTTTCATAAGCTTCACAGAAGCAGCAAAGAGGAAACTATGAGCGAAGAATTACTTGCGGTAATAGAACAACTCGAACGTGAACGAGGTATTAAAAAAGAAGTTTTGATTAAAGCGATTGAAAGCGCGCTTTTAAGCGCGACGCGCAAGGTTATCGATGTTAAACCCGGCGAAGAACTCCGCATTGAGTTTGATCCCGGCAGTGGAAAAATAAAAGCCTATAAGAATGAAAAGGAAATTAATTCCATTGATTTCGGCCGTATCGCGGCGTCCACAGCCCGGCAGGTTATTATACAGAAAATCCGCGAAGCGGAAAAGGATGTTACATTTAACGAATTCCAAGCGAAAATCGGCACAATAGTGAGCGGGACCGTATATCGTTTTGAAAAGGGGAATATTGTCGTAGATTTATTGGGAAAGGCCGAAGGTATTCTCCCAAAACGGGAACAGTCCCCGAAGGAAGATTTTAAACAGGGGCAGAGGATCAGGGCGTATGTATTTGAAGTTAAAAAAGAGGGCCGGGGTCCGCAGATTATTTTATCGCGCCGGCATCCGAACCTGGTAAAAGAATTGTTTGAATTGGAAGTCCCGGAAATCTATGACGGTACCGTGGAAATAAAATCCATTGCCCGTGAAGCCGGAGAAAGGACCAAGATTTCAGTTTGGTCGAAAAATGAGAAAGTAGATCCTGTCGGCGCGTGCGTGGGAATGAGGGGAAACCGCGTAAAAAATATCGTGCAGGAATTGCAGGAGGAAAAGATAGATATTGTCCGTTACAATGATGATGTCAAAGAGTATATTAAATCCGCTCTTTCTCCCGCGGAAGTTTCCGAAATCCGTTTGGATAAGGAAAAAAAGAAGGCCGAAGTTATCGTTCAGGACGATCAGCTTTCTTTGGCTATCGGCAAGCACGGGCAGAATGTCCGTCTGGCTTCGAAATTGATTGGTTGGGAGCTGGATGTCCGGACAAAGAGCGGGGCGCCTGCCGAACCGGTGGTCTTGGGATTAAAAACGGAAGAGCCTTCTGTTAAAACAGAGGTTGTTGTTCCGGAAGCCGATATCACTGTTGACCAGATTGAAGGCATCGGGGAAAAAACAGCGGATGATTTAAAGGAAGCGGGTTTTAAAACTGCCCAGGATTTGGTTAACGCGGATATTTCCGAAATTACCAAGATCAAAGGCATCGGTGAAAAACGTGCCGAAAAAATTAAAGCAGAAGCCATGAAGGCTCTGAAACCATAATGTTCCAGAAGGTCGCATACTAACTATAGGATTTCGCTATGACGGTAAAAAAAGAAAAAGTTACAGGGGAAAAAAAGTCTAAGCCAAGAGTGAAAAAAACCGGCGAAGAAACTAAAAAGGATTCCGTGGATATTCAAAACAGTATACCGGGAGCCGTGCCGGAAATTTTGGAAAAGCCGGGGAAACAGAAGAAGCGCAGTAGTATTAAAAAAACGGAAACGTCCGGGGTTTCGGAAGCGAAGATAGAGGAAAAAGCAAAAAGAGGAAGAAAAAAAACCGCGCCGGTAAAAGAAAATACTGAACTGCTTCCCGCGCCCGCGGTTTCCGATGTAAAACATGAGGTGCTAAAACCCAGGAAAAAAGCGGAACAGACCGTTGAGGTTAAGCATGGTGCCGAGCCTGTAAAAAAAGAAGTACAGACTGAACAGGTCAAAGCCGGTGTTCCGGTTGCTCCTCAGGAGAAGCCCATAATTCAGCCTCCTAAAGTGGCTGTTCCGATTCCCGCGGCGCCTGGTGCGGTGCCGGTTTCTGCTGTTCCTGCTGCTCCTGTTCCTCCTGTTTCTGTTACTCCTGTTGCTCGGAAAGAACTGGAATTAAATTTTCCTATAGCGGTTAAGGATTTCGCAATTAAATTACAGGAAAAACCCTCGATCCTCATAAAATATTTAATGTCTATAGGCGTGATGGCGGGTATCAATCAGATGATTGATGAACAGACTGTCCGTAAAACCTGTGAAAAGTACGGCTATCAAATTAAGCTGGCGCCAAATGAGGAGGAAGCCGCTTTGGGAATTCATCTGGTAAAAGATACTCCCGAATCTTTGAAACCGCGCGCTCCGATTATCACTCTTATGGGGCACGTGGATCACGGAAAAACTTCGTTGCTTGATGCGATACGTAAAAGTAAAGTCGCGGAAACCGAACACGGAGGGATTACCCAGCATATTGGCGCTTACAGGCTCAAGCTTCCCCACGGAGAAATAACATTTTTAGATACTCCCGGCCATGAAGCGTTTACCGCAATGCGCGCGCGCGGTGCCAAGGCTACGGATATTGTTATTTTGGTTGTCGCTGCCGACGACGGCATAATGCCGCAGACAAAAGAAGCGGCCGATCATGCCAAGGCCGCAGGAGTTACGATCGTGGTGGCGGTTAATAAGATTGATAAACCTCAGGCAGACTTGGACCGGGTTAAGAAACAGCTGACTGAACTTGATTTACTTGCCGAAGATTGGGGGGGAAAGACCATTACTGTTCCTGTTTCGGCAAAAACAGGCGAGGGAATAGATGCTCTGCTTGAAATGCTTATTTTGGAAGCGGAAATGCTTGAATTAAAAGCTAATCCGAACCGTCTCGCTCAAGGTGTTGTGTTGGAAGGGAAGATGGTTAAAAATAAAGGTCCGGTTGCGACACTGCTGGTTCAAAACGGCACGCTGCGTTTAAACAATTACCTTTTGGTTGGGCACTATCACGGTAAAATACGCGCTATGTTTAATGACCGGGGACATTCGGTTACTGAGGCGGGACCGTCTATGCCGGTTGAAGTTTTAGGGATTTCCGGTATTCCTGAGGCCGGTGAACAGTTTTACGTGCTGGAAGACGAAAAACTGGCCAAAGAGCTGGCGGTGAAACGCCAGGAACAGGAACGCGAT